>NZ_VOSR01000569.1:0-9741 GCF_007997345.1 Mitsuaria sp. TWR114 | reverse complement strand
GGCGTTGGCGGCGATGAAGCGCAGCTCCATCACGCCGCGTTCGCCGCCGTAGGCGACGCCGCGCTGCTGGGTGCGCGTGTTGAGGACGGGGATGGTGGCTTCGCGGTCGGTCAGCAGCGTGACCTCGGCCGACAGCGGATAGACCCGCGTCACCTGGCCGAGCACGCCCGCGTCGTTGACCACCGGCGCGCCCAGGCGCACGCCGCGGTGGCTGCCGCGGTCGATGACGATGCGGCGCGAGAAGGGATCCGGCGCCTCGTAGAGGACTTCGGCGGCGAGGCCCTTCACCGGCAGCGCTTCGCGCAGGTCGAGCAGCGCGCGAAGACGCGTGTTCTCGGCCTGCAGCTGCGCCGCGCGGCTCAGGATCACCGCCTGCGAGGCCAGTTGCTGGCGTGCCTGGTTCTCGGCCTCGGTGGCCTTTTCCATGCCGCGGGCGTAGTCGCCGGCCTGTTCCCAGGCGTCGACGGGCGCGAGCAGAGCGCGCTGCAGCGGATGCAGCGCGAGCGCGAGGCCGGCCCGTGCGGGTGCGGTCAACTGGAAGCGGGAGTCCGCCACCATGAGGAACACGGCCAGCGCGGCGCAGAAGGCCAGCTTCGTCAGCGCGGACGGGCCTTCACGGAACAGCGGTGGCGGATTGCGATCCAAGGTGCCGAGAGGCATGAAGATCTCAGCAAAGGAGATTCAACGCAAAGCGGCCCGAAGGCCGCATCGATTTACTCGTTCGTGAAGATCGAACCGAGGCGTTCCATGCGCTCCAGGGCCATGCCACAGCCGCGCACGACGCAGGTCAGCGGGTCCTCGGCCACGAGCACCGGCAGGCCGGTTTCCTCGGCCAGCAGGCGGTCCAGGTCGCGCAGCAGCGCGCCGCCGCCGGTCAGCATCATGCCGCGCTCGGCGATGTCGGCGCCCAGTTCCGGCGGGGTCTGCTCCAGCGCGTTCTTCACCGCCGAGACGATCTGGTTGAGCGGATCGGTCAGCGCTTCCAGGATCTCGTTGCTCGAGATCGTGAAGCTGCGCGGCACGCCTTCGCTCAGGTTGCGGCCCTTGACCTCCATCTCCTTGACCTCGGAGCCCGGGAAGGCCGAGCCGATGTTCTTCTTGATCGCTTCCGCGGTCGGCTCGCCGATCAACATGCCGTAGTTGCGGCGGATGTAGTTGATGATGGCCTCGTCGAACTTGTCGCCGCCGACGCGGACCGAGCCCTTGTAGACCATGCCGCCCAGCGAGATCACGCCCACTTCGGTCGTGCCGCCGCCGATGTCGATGACCATCGAGCCCGACGCTTCCGACACCGGCAGGCCGGCGCCGATCGCGGCGGCCATCGGTTCCTCGATCAGGTAGACCTCCGAGGCGCCGGCGCCCAGCGCGGCGTCGCGGATCGCGCGCTTCTCGACCTGCGTGGAGCCGCAGGGGACGCAGATGATGATCCGGGGCGAGGGACGCAGCAGCTTGGTGTCGTGCACCATCTTGATGAACTGCTTGATCATCTGCTCGGTGACCACGAAGTCGGCGATCACGCCGTCCTTCATCGGGCGGATCGCCTCGATGTTGCCGGGCACCTTGCCCAGCATGGCCTTGGCTTCGTGGCCGACGGCCTGGATCGTCTTCTTGCCATTGGGACCGCCTTCATGACGGATGGCGACGACGGACGGTTCGTCCAGCACGACGCCTTTTCCGCGGACATAGATCAGCGTGTTGGCGGTGCCCAGGTCGATGGCGAGGTCGGTGGAGAAGTAGCGGCGCAGTGAGGCGAGCATGTGTGTGGGCAAGGCCAGGACAGGACGCTTCGGCACCTGGAGCCGCCAGTCCATGTCGAACCACACGCAATCGGCGGCATTCGACGGCATCAGGCGGCGTTCGTCTGCGTTCTGTCCGGGCGGCTGCGATTCGGGGCGGTTCTTGTCGGGTAACCGCGCGGACCGGCGGCGTCCGCGCGAGCGAAATTCCTTGCCATAAGCAACGAGGCTGCAGAAGCAGCCCCGGCGCCATGGAGATAAGCGGGGATAATAACTGATCACCCCTTGGTTTGGCCCGTCTGCAAGGCTTCCGTCAGCGTTCGGCGAATGTTTCGCGCGCCCGGCGGACCGCTGGTCCGGACCGGCCCTCGAGCACATTCCCATGGCACTCACCCACGACGATGTCAGCCGGATCGCCAAACTGGCCCGGCTGGAACTTTCCGGCGACGAACAGGCCGCGCTGCTGCCGCAGCTCAACGGCTTCTTCTCGATCGTCGAGCAGATGAGCGCGGTCGACACCAGCGGCGTCGATCCCCTCTACACGCCGCTGTCGGCGGTCCAGGAAGTGGCCCTGCGGCTGCGCGAGGACCGCGTCACCGAAACCGACCAGCGCGCGCTCAACCAGCGCAGCGCTCCCGCCGTCGAGGACGGCCTGTTCCTGGTCCCGAAAGTCATCGAATGACCGCCCCCCTGCATCAACTCGGCGTCGCCGAGCTCGGCCGCGCCTTGCGCGCCAAGACGGTCTCCAGCACCGAACTGACGCAACATCTGCTTGCGCGTGTTGCCGCGGCGAAGGATCTCGGCGCCTTCCTGCACGTGGACCCGGATTACGCCCTCGCCCGCGCCAAGGACGCCGACGCGCGCTTGGCCGCCGGCGAGGCCGGCGCGCTGATCGGCGTGCCGCTGGCGCACAAGGACATCTTCGTCACCCGCGACATGCCGACCACGGCCGGCTCGAAGATGCTGGCCGGCTACCTGAGCCCGTTCGACGCCACCGTGGTCGAGCGGCTCAACGCCGCCGGCACCGTGTCGCTGGGCAAGCTCAACTGCGACGAGTTCGCGATGGGCTCGGCCACCGAGAACAGCGCCTACTTCAAGGCGCTGAACCCCTGGGACCGCACGCGCGTGCCGGGTGGCTCGTCGGGCGGCTCGGCGGTCGCGGTGGCGGCGGGCCTGGTGCCGGCCACGACCGGCACCGACACCGGCGGCTCGATCCGCCAGCCGGCCAGCTTCTCCGGCATCACCGGCATCAAGCCGACTTACGGCGTGTGCTCGCGCTACGGGATGATCGCCTTCGCGTCCAGCCTGGACCAGGCCGGCGTGATGGCGCGCTCCGCCGAGGACTGCGCGCTGCTGCTCTCGGCGATGAGCGGCTTCGACGAGCGCGACGCCACCAGCGTCCAGCAGCCGCCGCAGGACTTCCATGCGCGCATGCTGGCCGCCCGCGAGGGCGCGACCGCCGCCCAGCCGCTCAAGGGCCTGCGCATCGGCCTGCCGAAGGAGTTCTTCCCGGCCGCCCTCTCGTCCGACGTGAACGGCGCCGTGCGCGCCGGCCTGGCGGAGCTGGAGAAGCTGGGCGCGACGCTGGTCGACGTCTCGCTGCCGCGCACGAGCTGGCCATCCCGGTCTACTACATCATTGCCCCGGCCGAGGCGAGCTCCAACCTCTCGCGCTTCGACGGCGTGAAGTTCGGGCACCGCGCCAAGGACTACGGCAACCTGATCGACATGTACGAGAAGACCCGCGCCGAGGGCTTCGGCGCCGAGGTCAAGCGCCGGATCATGATCGGCAGCTACGTGCTCTCGCATGGCTACTACGACGCGTACTACCTGCAAGCGCAGAAGCTGCGCCGCATGATCGCGGACGACTTCCAGCAGGCCTTCCAGCAGTGCGACCTGATCGCCGGGCCGGTGGCGCCGACGGTGGCCTGGAAGCAGGGCGAAGGCGCGGACGATCCGGTCAAGGTCTACCTGGCCGACATCTTCACGCTGCCGGGCTCGCTGGCCGGCCTGCCTGGCATGAGCGTGCCGGTGGGGCTGGGCGAGGGCGGCATGCCCGTGGGCCTGCAGCTGCTGGGCAACTACTTCCAGGAAGGCACGCTGCTGCACGCCGCGCATGCGCTGCAGCAGGCCACCGACTGGCACCGCCAGACCCCGGCGGGCATGTAAGGACAACGAGCAAGCGATGAGCAAGAACAGCCAACTGGTGCGGGGCTACGAGGTCGTCATCGGCCTGGAGAACCACGTCCAACTCTCGACCGTCTCGAAGATCTTCAGCGGTTCGTCGACCGCGTTCGGCGCGGCGCCCAACACGCAGGCCAGCGCGGTGGACCTGGCGCTGCCGGGCACGCTGCCGGTACTGAACCGCGGCGCCGTCGAGCGCGCGATCCGCTTCGGCCTGGCGGTCGGCGCGAAGGTGGCGCCGCTGTCCATCTTCGCCCGCAAGAACTACTTCTATCCCGACCTGCCCAAGGGCTACCAGATCAGCCAGTACGAGATCCCCGTCGTGCAGGGCGGCCAGATCGAGTTCTTCGTCGGTGACGAGAAGAAGGTCGTGAAGCTGACGCGCGCCCACCTCGAGGAGGACGCCGGCAAGAGCCTGCACGAGGACTATCACGGCCAGTCGGGCATCGACCTGAACCGCGCCGGCACGCCGCTGCTGGAGATCGTGTCCGAGCCCGAGATGCGCTCCGGCGCCGAAGCCGTCGAGTACGCCAAGACGCTGCACGCGCTGGTGATGTGGCTGGGCATCTGCGACGGCAACATGCAGGAGGGCTCGTTCCGCTGCGACGTCAACGTCTCGGTGCGCAAGCCCGGCGAGCCCTTCGGCACGCGGCGCGAGATCAAGAACCTGAACAGCTTCCGCTATCTCGTCGACGCGGTGAACTACGAGGTCAACTGGCAGATCGACCAGATCGAGGACGGCCTGGAGATCCAGCAGGCAACGGTGCTCTACAACCCGGACACCGGCGAGACCCGCGCGATGCGGACCAAGGAGGATGCGGCCGATTACCGCTACTTCCCGGATCCGGACCTGCCGCCGCTGATGATCGGCGCCGACTGGGTCGAGCGCGTGCGCGGCGAGATGCCGGAGCTGCCTTCGGTGATGGCGGCGCGCTTCCAGGAGGTCGACGGCCTGCCGGCCTACGACGCGACGATGATGACGCAGAGCCTGGCGACGGCCCGCTTCTACGAGGCCGCGCGCGAGGCCTGCGGCGCGCCCAAGCTGGTCGCCAACTGGGTGATGGGCGAGATCTCGCGGCGCCTCAACACCGAGGAGCGCGCCATCGACGACGCCCCGGTGACGCCGGCGCTGCTGGCCGCGCTGATCAAGCGCATCCAGGACGGCACGATCTCCAACAACGCGGCGAAGCAGGTCTTCGAGGCGCTGTGGACCGGCGAAGGCCAGGACGTCGACGCGCTCATCGAAGCCAAGGGCCTCAAGCAGATGAGCGACACCGGCGAACTCGAGCGCATCCTGGACGAGGTGCTGGCGGCCAACGCCAAGTCGGTCGAGGAATTCCGCGCCGGCAAGGAGAAGGCCTTCAACGCGCTGGTCGGCCAGGCGATGAAGGCCACCAAGGGCAAGGCGAATCCGGCCGCCGTGAACGAGCTGCTGAAGAAGAAGCTCGGCGCCTGATCAGGCCGCTGAAAAGCAGAACGCCGGTGGAGCGATCCACCGGCGTTCTTTTTTGGCGTCGACGCTGTCAGCGCCCGCTGGCGGACGCGCCTGCGGCGCCGCTTTTTCCAGCGAGCCCGGCGCAGCGCCGGCCCACAGCCGCTTCAGGCGGGACAGTTCGTCGTCATAGAACTTGTTCACGCGGCCGATCTCGGCCTTCTGGTTCTCGATCGATTCGCGCTGCGCGGCCGCCGCGGCTTCGTTGGCCTCGAGCTGATGCTGCAGCTTGAACGGCACCCGCTTGCCCTTGTAGAACTCGGCCTCGTCCAGCAGCGGCTTGCGCTCGATGGCGAGCGCCTGCAGGCGCTTCTCGGACTGCCGCATCGCCTCGCGGACGTCGTCGAGCGCGGCCTCGCGTGCCTTCTGGTGCGCGGCCTGGTCGGCGTAGCGCTGCAGCAGGTTGCGATCGCGCCGGACCGCGTCCTGCTGCGCGGAGCGCTGCACTTCCTCGGCGCGTCGGCGCTGCTCGGCGGAGGCCTGCTCCTCGGGCGACATCGCCGGCGGCACCATCCGCCGCACCGAGCCATCGGAATTCAACAGGCGCTGCTCGCGCGTCTGGCACTCGGGGATCGGCCGGTCGGAGGTCAGCCGGCGGCCATCGGGCGTCGTGCAGGTGTAGATGGTCGGCGACGACGGCGCCTTGGTCTGTGCCAGGACCGGACCCGCGAGGCCGCCGCCCAGCATCAGGGCGCCAACGAGCGCCGCGGGCGCGGCCGGTCGGGACAGCAGGCGGCGTGAGATGGAAGGACGCATCAGACTCCGTAGCGATCGCGGTAGGCATGGACCGCCGCCGCGTGCGCGGAGACGGCGGTACTGCTGGTCGTCTGCAGATACTGGAGCAGGTCGGACAGCCCTGCAATCGCGACCACCGGCAGCTTCAGCTGGTCGCGCACGTACTGTACCGCCGACCATGGCAGGTCCTGCCCGTTCTCGGCGGCCTTCTCCTGGCGGTCCAGCGCGATCGTCACGCCGCAGGGCGTGGCGCCCGCGGCCTGGATCATCGCGATGGATTCGCGCACCGAGGTGCCGGCCGAGATCACGTCATCGATGATCAGCACCCGGCCCTGCACCTTGGCGCCGACCAGCGTGCCGCCCTCGCCATGGTCCTTGGCTTCCTTGCGGTTGTAGGCGAAGGGCTTGTTGTGGCCCAGGCGCGCCAGCTCGATGGCGACGGCCGCGGCCAGCGTGATGCCCTTGTAGGCCGGGCCGAAGATCATGTCGAAGGCCAGGCCCGAGTCCAGCAGCCGCTGCGCGTAGAACTGGGCCAGGCGGCCGACCTTCAGGCCGTCGTCGAACAGGCCGGCGTTGAAGAAATACGGGCTGAGGCGGCGGCCTTGGTCTTGAACTCGCCGAAGCGCAGCACGCCGGTGTCCACGGCGAAGGCGACGAATTCCTGGGCCAGGGCGTCCTGGGGAGCGGCGGTGGTCATGGCGGGCGCGACGTCGAGACGTGACAGTGAAAGTGGGGCGGAATTGTAGGACCGGGGTTCTGCGCTGCCCGGGCGCTTCACAGGACACGCTGTCGCTGGAATCCAGGCATACCAAGCAAAAAGAAGGCCCGCTCCGTCGCCGGAGCGGGCCTGCTTCTTGCAAGGCGCGCGGCCGAAGCCGCTGCGCTGCGTCGTTCAGCCGATCAGAAGATCGCCTTGAACTGCACGCCGTAGGTCCGCGGGTCGTTGATGAAGCCCGTGTTGTTGTTGAAGTCGATCGCGCCGGTGATGCGGATCTGGTTCGTGATGTTGCGGACGAAGATCGCCGCCTCGTACTTGCCGTTGTTCCAGATGTAGCCGCCGCGCAGGCCGCCTTCCGTCAGCGCCTTGCCGGTGAACTCCTTGGCCTCGTACAGGAAGAAGTTGACCTTGGAGCGGTAGGCCCAGTCGGTGTAGATGTAGAACTCGTTGCCGGCCGCGGTCGGGAAGGCGTAGCGCGCGGTCAGGTTGGCGACCCACTTGGGCGCATTCGGCAGCGGATTGCCGTCGATGCTGTAGTTGGTCGTCGAACCGGCCGCCAGCGGATCGGTCATCGTGCAACCGCCGCCGCAAGCGGGCAGCGACAGGCTCGGGTCCTTGATCTTGGTGTTGTTCAGGCTGCCGCCGAGGGTGATCAGCAACTGGTCGACCGGCAGCAGTTCCAGATTCAGCTCGACGCCGTTGCCGGTGGCCTTCTTCGCATTCAGCAGGCGGTTGGCGTTGCTCTGGCCGCCGACGGCGGTCAGCTGCAGGTCCTTGACGGTGTAGGTGAAGGCGCTGGCCGACAGGCGCGCGCGACGATCCCAGAAGTCCGACTTGACGCCGACTTCATAGGAAGTGACGTTTTCCGGCGTCGCCTGCGATTGGCCGGCGAAACGTGACGCACCTTGTACCGACGAGGCGCGGAAGCCGGTGGCCACGCGGGCGTACAGGTTGGTTTCCTTGGTCAGCGCATAGGTGCCCGAGACGTCCCAGTTCCACTTCTTGTCGGCGGTGTTGGCCGACACGCCGGTGCTGGTGTTCAGGTCGGTGTAGCTGCTGCTGACGTTGACGTCCTTCTTGTCATGCGTGTAGCGCAGGCCGCCACGCAGCGAGAAGTCCTGCGTCACCGCGTAGTTCACCGAGCCGAACGCCGCCCACGCGGTGTTCTTCTGGTAGGTGTCGACGTAGCCGGCGGCCAGGCCGGTCGAGGTCGTGTAGTCGGTGCTGCGGGCGGTGTAGCGCTCGTCGAAGAAGTACAGGCCGCCCTGCCAGCGCAGCGGACCCGGCGTGGCGGATTCGACGCGGAACTCCTGCGTGATCTGACGGTGGCCGCTCATCGAGCTGGACGACTCGGCCGGGAAGCCGGCCTGGCCTTCCTGCGTGAACGGCTTGGTGCCGCCATAGAGGTAGCCGCCGTCCACGTCGCCGCGGCTGAACGGGCGCACCGACTCGTAGCCGGTGATCGAGTACAGATTGATCTGGCCCAGGCCCCAGCGCAGGCGCGCGCTGCCGCCGGTGGCGTGCAGCGTCTGCTCGTTGACGCCGTCGGTGTAGGACTTCTCGGGATCGAAGCCGTCGACCAGGTCGTTGGTGCCGGGCTTGATGATCGACGCGCGGAACACGCGCGCGCTGCCCTTCAGGTCGCGGCCGTGGAAGTTGAACAGCGCGCTGAAGTCCTTGTGCGGCTGGTACAGCGCCTGCACGCGCAGGGCGCGGTCGTCGTAGCCCTCGAGCTCGCCGGTCTTGCCGGTCGGGACCTGGTTCTTGACCCAGTCGTCGCGGTGCTGGATCTGCGCCGAGATGCGGGCGGCCCAGTCGCCGGTCAGCGGCACGTTGGCGGCGCCTTCCAGGCTCATCGTGCCGTAGTTGCCGTAGGAGACGTTCAGGTAGCCTTCCTGGCGCTGCGAGGGCTTCACCGAATCGAACTTGACCACGCCGGCCGGCGTGTTGCGCCCGTAGAGCGTGCCCTGCGGACCGGCCACCACTTCGACGGCGGCCAGGTCGAAGGCGGGGAATCCCTTGAGGATCGGGTTCTCCTGGACCACGTCGTCATAGACCAGCGAGACCGGCTGCGACGCGTTCAGGCGGAAGTCGGTGTTGCCGTAGCCGCGGATGTAGAAGCGCGGGAAGGCGCGGCCGAACGAGGATTCGATGTTCAAGCTGGGCACGCGGCCCGACAGGAAACGCACGTCCTGACCGCCGGAGTTCAGCACGTCCAGCTTCTCGCCGGAGATCTTGCTGACGGCGTTCGGCACTTCCTTGATGTTCTCGACCCGGCGCTCGGCGGTGATGGTCACCGTCTCCAGCTGGCCCTTCTCCTTGGCCGGCGCGTCGGTGGCGTCCTGGGCCAGCGCGGGCCAGGCGAGCAGGGCCAGCGACACGGCTGCGGCGGCCTCGCGCAGGGCCGGGACGGCAGCGCGCTGGGTGGCGAATCGATTCATGGATGGAACTCCGGGGGAAGGATGGGGGAAACCGGGGGGAGGCCGGCGGTGTCCCGAGGGGTGCTCCGGGTTCACAGCTGGCAAAAATGTGGGTGCGGGGTAGCGCGGTGGACGCGAATCTAGCAAGTTCGTCATAAACACGTCACCCCACGCACCTCGGTGGTGCGTTTTCTGTTGTCCAAACACTGCACCCGCTCGCGTGTCGCCCGAATGGGCGTGGACGGCGCACGCCCACCGCGCCATGTGGTGCAGCTCCCGGGCCTCGCGAACGCGTGGGGCGGCTGCTGTCATCTTTGGCAGGCGGCTTTGCGATACTGCCGCCCTCTTCCAGGGGCCCCCTCCATGCGCTTCATCACCCTCAACCTCAATGGCATCCGCTCCGCCGCCACCAAGGGCGTGTTCGACTGGCTGCCGCCGCAGCAGGCCGACGTGGTCG
>NZ_VOSR01000568.1:0-5566 GCF_007997345.1 Mitsuaria sp. TWR114 | reverse complement strand
CAGCAGCCGCGCCAGCGCGTTGTCCGAGGCCTTCATCACCGGCCGAAGCAGCTCCGCCAGCGGGCGGTCCCGATGCTGGACCAGCACGCGCGCGCCCTCGGGCGTCGCGCCCTCGCGGATCTCGCCCGACAAGCTCCCGCCGAGCTCACCCCACAGCTGGCGCAAGGCCTGCGCCGTCTCCCACTGCCGGTCCAGCACGTTCAGCGACTGCGTCACCTGGCAGCCGCGCGGGAACTCCCCCGCCAGCACCAGCCGGCCCGCACCGCCGGGCAAGGGCTCGAAGCGCGACGGCATCCAGCCGTCATCCCAATCCTTGCAGGACTTGTCGTTGAGCCTCACCGCGCTGGTGTCGATCACCAGGGCGCCGAATTGCGGGAAAGGCCGCACCGTCAGCCCGCGCTCATCGGCGGCGAGGTCGTACTGCAGCAGGCTGCCGTTGAGGTGCAGCGCGTCGGGGATGACGTTGTAGGGAAATTCCGCCTGCTCGTCGAAGCGCGGCGCGTCGATGTCCAAGCGCGACGGCTGGAACAGGCCGCGGTCGACGACGATGCCGCCACCCAGTTCGCGCACGCCGTGGCGCTCCCGCAGCTCGCGCAGCATCGCCCACAGCGCGGGCCAGTCCAGGTCCGCGTCGGCCCCGCCCTTGAGCACCAGCGGCCCGTCGAGTCGCCCATCACGGACCTCGCCCGCGGCCAGCAGCTGCGTCTGCCCGCGGCTGCTCGGCCCCAGCCGGTCCAGCGCGACCACCGCGGTGATCGTCTTCATCGTCGAGGCCGGCGCCATCGGCCGGTCCGCGTTCAGGCGCAAGCCGGTGCCGGGCGCTTCCAGCGGATGGGCCACCACCGCCAGCGAGGCGGCCGGCACGCCGGCCTCGCGCAAGGCGGCCTGGACCGGCGCGGGCGGCGTGTCGATGAAGGTGGCGCAGCCGGTCGTGGCCAGCGCGGCGACCAGGAGGGCAAGGGCGGTGATCGATCGCATGAGGGGCGACTGTATCGGCCCGGCGCCTTTGCATTCCCGCAGGTTATGGACGCGCGACAAGCATTCATCGGGACGGAAGCAACAAATGGGTGAGGTTCCTAGGACCTTGAAATCGTCTCGTGCTTGAAGATCGTTCGCAGCTCGCAACAGGTCGATCGCCAATGGTCGCGCCTCCGTCGTTGGCGGCGTTGCAGGACGCCGGGTCCGGTTAACAAGGAGAAGGTCGTGAAACTGAATCAACTCGCTCGCTGTCTCGTGGTGGTGGGGCTGGGCGCCCATGCGGCGGCCTGGTCGCAGGAGGTCCAGAAGATGGAGCGGGTGGAGATCACCGGCTCGAGCATCAAGCGCATCCAGGACGAAGGCGCGCTGCCGGTGCAGACCATCTCCCGCCGGGACCTGGACCGCCAGGGCATCGTGTCTGCCGAGCAGCTGATCGCCACACTCTCGGCCAACGGCAACGGCCTGGACAACCTGGCCTCCAATGCCGACGTGGTCTCGGGCCAGGCGCGGGGCAACAACGGCGCGACCTCCGCCAACCTGCGCCTGCAGGGCGCCAACGCGACGCTGATCCTGCTGAACGGCCGCCGCATCGCCGCGCACGGCCTCAACGGCGGCGTCGTCGACCTGAACCAGATCCCGATGGCCGCCATCGAGCGCGTCGAGGTGCTCAAGGACGGCGCCTCCTCGACCTACGGCACCGATGCCGTGGGCGGCGTCATCAACTTCATCCTGCGCAAGGACTACCAGGGCCTGCAGGCCAGCGCCTTCACCGACGTGACCGAACACGGCGGCGGCAACATCTACCGCGCGTCGCTGACCGGCGGCGCCGGCAACATCGACAAGGACGGCTTCAACCTGCTGGCGGTGCTGTCGGTGACCGACAACAAGCGCCTGGACGGCTCGCAGCGCGATTTCGTCAACAGCTTCCAGCCCGATCGCGGCCTGTCGCCGGACACGCGCGGCACGCCCTTCGCGACGCTGTTCCTGCCCACGACGACGGGCACGACCATCCGCAACGTGCTGAGCCGCCCGGGCTCCAACGCCAACACCGGCCCGCTGTACAACGGCGCCGCGATCAACAGCGTCAACATCCTGGACCTGCCCGGCCAGGCCGGTTGCGCCTCGCAGCCGGGCATGGGGCCGTATGCGGAGAAGCTGTGGAACTCGGCCTCCGCCTCGCCGGCCAACCAGTTCGGCTGCGCCTGGGACACCGGACGCGCCGCGGTCATCCAGCAGCCGGTCAAGAACACCAACCTGGTCACCCGCGGCCAGCTCAAGCTCGGCGAGCACCTGCTGACCGGCGAGCTGCTGCTGGGCAAGTCGGAGTCGACCAAGTACTTCTCGCCCAACCAGATCAGCAGCGCCGCGTCGACCTCGACGCTGGGCCTGCCCAATGGGACGACCACGCGCAACCCCTTCGCCGACCTGGCCTATCCGTCCAGCGGTGCCGGCTACCAGCGGGTGTTCGACGCGCTGGTGGCGCAGTTCCCCTCGCTGGCCGCCAACCAGGGCCTGCCGATGACCTTCCGCTGGCGCTGCATGGAATGCGGCGAGCGCGCCATCGGCACCGACACCGACACCGGCCGCTACCTGCTGAGCCTGGACGGCCCGCTGCCCTTCCTCAAGGACTGGGACTACAAGGCCGGCGCCTCGCACGCCTACAGCAAGAGCACCTCGACGCTGGGCAGCGGCTATCACAACTACGTCGGCCTGGCCAACCTGATCAACACCGGCGTGCTCAATCCCTTCCTGCTGGCGGGCGAGTCGCAGACGCCCGCGGCGCTGGCGGCGCTCAACGCCATCTCGGCGGCGGGGACGGAGCTCTATGGCGGCAAGTACACGACCGACCAGTTCGACGCCACCGTGTCGGGCCCGGTCTTCAAGCTGCCGGCGGGCGAGGTGATGGCGGCGCTGGGCGTGGACTACCGCATCGAGAAGTACCGCTTCGACGGCAACACCTCGGTCAACACCAACGACATCAACACCTGGGTCTACAACGCGCCGTTCGACAACATCAACGCGCTGAGCGGCGTGAAGCGCAAGGTGGGCGCGATCTTCGGCGAAACCATCATCCCGATCGTCAAGAACCTCGACCTGAACCTGTCGGTGCGCTATGACAAGTACACCGGCTTCGGCAGCACGACCAACCCGAAGGCGTCGGTGCGCTACCAGCCGCTGGAGAGCCTGGTGTTCCGCGCCTCGTACAGCACCGGCTTCCGGGTGCCCACCTTCAACCAGCTGTTCAATGGCGTGACCGAGTCGCCCTACACCGGCGCCGGCGTGCCGGATCCGGCGACCTGCCCCGGCAACGTGGTGAGCAACGCGCCGGGCTGCCAGGCGATCACCTTCAACACGCTCTTCGGCGGCAAGCCGGACCTGCGGCCGGAGGAGTCGAAGATGTCCAACATCGGCTTCGTGTGGCAGCCCTCGCCGGCCTTCAACATGAGCGTCGACCTGTGGGACATCAAGCGCGACGGCCAGATCCAGAGCCTGACGCTGTCGCAGATCCTGAACAACTACCAGCTCTTCCCCGAGGCCTTCCTGCGTGACAGCACCGGCGCGCTGAAGATCGTCGACACGCGCTGGATCAACACCGGCGAGACGCGCACGCGCGGGCTGGAGCTGTCGATGCGCGGCAGCACGCCGCTCAACGGCGGCCGCCTGACGGCCGGCCTGGATGGCACCTACCTGCTGGAGAAGAAGTCCAAGCTGCTGGACAACGTGCCCTTCGGGCCGAGCGAGGTCGGCCGCTTCACGCGCTCGAGCGAGCTGGGCCTGCGCTGGAAGCACAGCGCCTACATCACCTACGCCTATGGCGACTGGGCCTGGTCGCTGCGCCAGCAGTACTCGACGGGCTACTACGGCTACGTGCCGCCGGGCATCGCCAACGGCAACGCGACGGCCCCGGCCTTCGACCCGTGGGTCAAGCCGTACTACCTGCACCACGTCAGCGTGGCCTACACCGGCATCAAGAACCTGACGATCACGGCCGGCATCAAGAACATCCTCGACCAGGACCCGCCGTTCGCGAACAGCTACGACAGCAACACCGGGTCGGCAGCTCGTGGGAGCCGCGCGTCGCCGACCCGCGCGGGCGCTCGTTCACGCTGGGACTTGACTACAAGTTCTTCTGATCGCTCCGATGGCCTGCCGCCTCGCGCGGCGGCCTCGGACACACGAAAGCCCGCCGGGGAACCGGCGGGCTTTTTTACGCCTTGCCGCCCAGTGCGGCCGAGGTCAAGGGGAAGATGCGCTTCACGCCCTGCTCCCGGATCGTGTGCAGGAATCGCAGGAGCGGACCGGTCGGTCGATCCAGCCCTTGCTCGTAGCGGCGCAGCAGCCGCGCTGTCGTGCTGAGCATGTTCGCGAAGACGTAGAGGCTGAGGTCCGCCTCCTCCCGGATGGCCCGGACCTCGTCGGGCGTCAGCGGCGCCGGCGGTGCAATGCCGCACCAGGCCAGGCGTTGGAAATGCTCACCGCTGACCAACCCGCAGGCGTGCATGCCGCGTCCGGTCTTCACCATTCGATCAATCGAGTCGTACTTGCGCTTGCGCATCACAGATCACCTCCGTCAGAAATCCAGAATTGATTGCGGCATCCCGCTGAACGATGAAGCCATCGCGTTTGCCGGCGCCGATCGTGCAATCCGCTTCTTGAAGAGTCCACTACCAAGATCTGCATCGATCAGGCCGCGTTCCATTTCAGCCACGGCACGGCAGAGATCACCGTCTGCGCATGCCCTGCTTGCGCCTCCACTTTTGAAAGCCTGGGACCAGATAGACGGCGCGAGCCATGTCGACCTCCTCGCATCTTCGCGAACGAGAAGAGTGCCAGGCCTTGCGTGCCAAGTCGTCGCCCTGAGGTCGGCCCTCCGATGGGGGCAACCTGCTCAGGCTTCGAGCGTTCTCGCGACCGGATCCAGCGTCACCGCGACACCAATCGGCAGCGGAAGGTTCGGCGACGCATGGCCGCTTGGCCAACCGGCAAGCACCGGCACGCCGAGCCCGCCGAAGTAATCGGCCAGCACCTCATCCGGCGAGTCCGCATCGCTGAAGCTGCCCAGCAGCACGGCCGTCAGCTGGTCGAGCGCGCCGCTCAGGCGCAGCTGGCACAGCAGGCGATCGATCTTGTAGGGGTCCTCCCCGACGTCCTCGAGGAACAGCACCGAGCCCCGCAGGTCCGGCATGAACGGCGTGCCCAGCAGCGCCACGAGGACCGCGAGATTGCCTCCCGTGAGCACGCCGCGAACGGGTGCCGTCCCGCGATTCAGCGGGTGCGGTGCGAGCGCAGGCCCAAGCCGCTCCCCTTCCCGCAGACCCCGCCGGAGCCGCTGCGCGAGCGCGACGGCATCGGCCCATCCCGACTCCCCCTTGCACCAGTCCGAGGCTGGCATCGGCGCATGCCAGCTGGCGAGGCCCTCCTGTTGTCGCAGCGCCATCAGCGCCGTCAGGTCGCTGTAGCCGATCAGCGGCTTCGGGAAGCGGCGCAGCAGCGCGCGATCGATCCGGTCCAGCAGCCGCATGCAGCCGTAACCGCCGCGCAGGCCGATGACGGCGTCGACGTCGGGATCGGCCAGCGCCGCCTCCAG
>NZ_VOSR01000567.1:0-5048 GCF_007997345.1 Mitsuaria sp. TWR114 | reverse complement strand
CGGCTGTAGCTCAGTTGGATAGAGTACTTGGCTACGAACCAAGGGGTCGTGGGTTCGAATCCTGCCAGCCGCGCCAGAAAAACTGTTGAATCCCAGGGCAACCGAAGATTCGGCAACAAAGAAGAAGCAACAACAAAAACCTGGAATCGCTTCCACGACGGCGGTTCCTGATCAGTAAAAGTCGTGCGGCTGTAGCTCAGTTGGATAGAGTACTTGGCTACGAACCAAGGGGTCGTGGGTTCGAATCCTGCCAGCCGCGCCAAATCGAAAGGCCAGTGTTGAAAAACACTGGCCTTTTTCTTTGCCTGATTCATTTCCGCCCTGCGCTTGTTTGCCGAAGACGGTTCCTGAATACCGACCGGATATCTGGGACCGGTTATCCGGTGCGAATATCGTCCGACTCGGATAAACCCGGCGACATATTCGTCGCCACGGCCGCCGGACCGGGCATTGCCGGCGTGCGAGAGAGTTTCGGCGCCGGCATCGGCCACGCCAGCCCATCCTGCATGAAGAAGTTGCGCCGCGCCTGATGCTGCGGGTGCAGGGGCGCCTCGGACGCCGTCAGCACGGGCGCGACGCAGGCATCGCTGTCCTCGAACACCGCCGCCCAATGCGCCAGCGGCTGTTCGCGGATCAGCACCGCCACCCGCTCGCGCAGCGCCGGCCACTGGCTCGGATCGTCCTGCGCCGGGACCGGCGTCAGGCCCAGGCGCTCCATCAGTTCGCGGTGGAAGGGCGCCTCGATGGCGCCCAGCGACAACCAGCGCCCATCGGCGCATTCGAAGCTGTCGTAGAAATGCGAGCGGTGCAGGAAGAAGTTGCGTTCCGGGTCCTCATCCCATCGTCCGCCCGCGCGCAGCGCCTGGATCAGCGTCCCCATGTAGCCGACGCCGTCGACGATCGCGGCGTCCACGACCTGGCCCCGACCGGAGCGACGCGACTCCCAGAGCGCGCACATCAGCCCGAACAGCATCGTCAACGCACCGCCGCCGACGTCGCCCAGCAAGGTGGCCGGCAGCGCAGGCGCCTGTCCCGGCCGACCCGCGAAAGGCATCAGCCCGCTGAGCGCCACGTAGTTGATGTCATGGCCAGCGGTGCGCGCGAGCGGGCCGGTCTGGCCCCAGCCGGTCAGCCGCGCGTAGACCAGCCTTGGATGCGCCGCCAGCAGCGTGTCGGGACCCAGCCCCAGCCGCTCCATCACGCCGGGCCGGAAGCCCTCGACCAGCGCATCGGCCTGCGCGATCAGCTCCCGCACCCGGGCCAGCCCGTGCGCTGACTTCAAGTCCGCCTGCACCACCTGCTTGCCGCGGTTCAGCGCGGCGCGCCGCCAAGACGCTGCTCGCCGCCGGGTCGCTCCACCACGGTGACGGTCGCACCGAAGTCCGCCAGCACCAGCCCCGCGAAGGGCGCCGGCCCGATGCCCGCGAACTCGACGATCCTCAATCCGGCCAAGGGGCCGCCGCTGTCGGTTTCCGTCGTGTCGCTCATGCCTCGGTGCCTCCGGGGGGATGGGTCGCGACACCATACCGCGTTCGCGCGCGGGGCTCCGTCGTCCCTCGCGCGGCCGCCGTGGAAGGGCGACACAATCCAATCCCATGAGCAAGGCATTCACCAAGGAAAACGACGCCGCCCCGGACGACGACGAGGACGACGGCCCCTCGCTGCCGGCGCTGCCCAAGGGCTCTCGCAACTACATGACGCCGGCGGGCTACGCGCGCTTGCGGGCGGAGTTCATGCAGTTGCTCGACGTCGAGCGGCCCAAGATCGTCGAGACCGTCTCCTGGGCCGCGAAGAACGGCGATCGTTCCGAGAACGGGGACTACCTCTACGGCAAGAAGCGCTTGCGCGAGATCGACCGCCGGCTGCGCTTCCTGACCAAGCGGCTGGACATCGCCGAGGTTGTCGATCCCAGCGCGCACCACGGCAGCGACCAGGTCTTCTTCGGCGCGACGGTGACCTATGCCAATGCCAAGGGGGAAGAGCGCACCATCACCATCATGGGCATCGACGAGGCGGACAGCCTTGCGGGCGAGGTGAGCTGGGTGTCGCCGATCGCGCGCACGCTGCTCAAGGCGCGCGAGGGCGACGAACTGCAGCTCGTCACGCCGGTCGGCGTGGAGACGATCGAGGTCGTCGAAGTCCGTTATCCCAAGCCCGCCGCTTGAGCTCGAGGCCACCGGCCGGGAGCGGCGCGCGGGCCTCGAGGCCCGCATGCGGCGCTTGCTCCGCGCTTGATCGGGGCTCGATCAGGGCTTGACGCGCCAGACCCGCATCACCGCGCTCGAGCGCTTGAGCGTGCGCAGGGTGTCGGCCAGATGCAGCCGGTCGCGCACCGCGAGCAGCAGCGTCATTTCTGCCGTCTCCCGCTGCTGCGAGTCGTCGCTCATGGCGATGTGGGTGATGTCGGCCTCGGCGCTGCTGACCGCCGTCGCGATCTGCGCGAGCACGCCCTTGCCGTTGCGCATCAGCACGCCGACCTCGGCCTCGAAGCTGCGCGTCAGTTCCTCCGCCCAGCCGACCGCGATCCAGTGCTCGCTGTCGCGCTGGAACAGCCGTCGGCCCACCGAGCATTCCGCGGTGTGCACCACCAGGCCCTCACCACGGCCCAGGTAGCCCTTGATGTCGTCGCCCGGGATCGGCCGGCAGCAGGTGGCCAGCCGCACCGACGCGCCTTCGCTGCCGTCCAGCAGCACCTGGCCCTGGGCCGGCGCGTCGTCGGTGGCGAAGCGGCCCATCGTCAGCAGCACCGCGTCCGGACGCTGCCCCTGGTCGGACAGGGTGCGGGCCAGCTTCTTGGCCACGATGGTGGCGATCTTGCGACCCAGGCCGATCTCGACCAGCAGTTCGTCGACATGGCGGTTGCCGGCCCAGCGCGCCAGGTCCTGCCACAGTGCGGCGGCGGCCTCGTCCTCTTCCTTCAGGCTGGGCAGCGCCAGGCCCTCGGCACGCAGCGCCTGGGCCAGCATCTTGTGGCCGAGCTCGCGCGATTCCTCCTGCTCCAGGTTCTTCAGGAAATGGCGGATCTTGGAGCGCGCACGTCCGGTGCGCACGAAGCTCAGCCAAGCCGGATTGGGACGAGCACCCGCGGCGGTCACGATCTCGATCACGTCGCCGCTGCGCAGCTCGGTGCGCAGCGGCACCGGCTCGCCGTTGACCTTGGCGGCGACGCAGTGGTCGCCGACGTCCGAGTGGATCGCGTAGGCGAAGTCCACCGGCGTCGCGCCCTTGGGCAGCGCCATGATCTTGCTCTTGGGCGTGAACACGTAGACCGCGTCGGGGAACAGGTCGATCTTGACGTGCTCCAGGAACTCGGTCGCGTCGCGGGTCTCGTCCTGGATGTCCAGCAGCGACTGCAGCCAGCGCGAGCCCAGCTGCTGCGCGCCCTTGGCGTCGCCCTTGCTCTTGTAGAGCCAGTGCGCGGCCACGCCTTTCTCGGCGACCATGTGCATCGCCTCGGTCCGCATCTGGAATTCCACCGGCGTGCCCAGCGGGCTGACCAGCGTCGTGTGCAGCGACTGGTAGCCGTTGGGCTTGGGGATGGCGATGTAGTCCTTGAATCTGCCCGGCTGCGGCTTGTAGAGCTGGTGCAGCACGCCCAGCGACCAGTAGCACTGGGGCAGGTCCTGCACGATCACGCGGAAGCCGAAGATGTCGCTGACCTGCGCGAAGCTCAGGTGTTTCTCGCGCATCTTCTTGTAGATGCTGAACAGCGTCTTTTCGCGGCCCTGGATCTCGACGCGCAGGTTGGCCTCGGAGAAGGCCTTCTGGACGTCGCGTTCAATGCGCGCGACCAGGTCGCGGCGGTGGCCGCGCGCCTTCGTCACGGCCTTGGCCAGCGCCCCGTGGCGCCACGGATGGATGTACTGGAAGGAGAGTTCCTGCAGCTCGCGGTAGATCTCGTTCAGGCCCAGCCGGTGGGCGATCGGCGCGTAGATGTCCAGGGTCTCGCGGGCGATGCGGCGGCGCTTGTCGAAGGCCATGTGCTGCATCGTGCGCATGTTGTGCAGCCGGTCGGCCAGCTTGATCAGGATCACGCGCACGTCGCGCGCCATCGCCAGCAGCATCTTGCGGAAGCTCTCGGCCTGCGATTCCTCGCGCGTCGAGAACTGCAGCTTGTCCAGCTTGGTCAGGCCGTCGACCAGTTCCGCCGTCGGCGCCTCGAAGCGCTCGATCAGCTCCGTCTTGGTGACGCCGCAGTCCTCCATCGCGTCATGCATCAGCGCGGCCATGATGGCCTGCGCGTCCAGGCGCCAGTCGGCGCACAGGCCGGCCACCGCGATCGGATGGGTGATGTAGGGCTCGCCACTGGCGCGGAACTGGCCCAGGTGGGCCTCGTCGGCGAACTTGTAGGCCTCCCGGATGCGCTTGACGTCCGCCTTGGGCAGGTAATGCAGGCGGTCCACGAGCGCGTCGAAGGACGACGCCTCGGCGGCCGTGTCCGGCGCGGTCCGGGGACCGGCCAGGCCCGTCAGGCCGGGGATGTGAGCGGTGGCGAAGGAGCGGAGACCCATGCGTGGAAATTTAACCGATGGCAGCAGGGGTTTCCGACGAGTGGACTTGAGCCTCCAGGCGCCCGCGCGTCGCCAGACCGAGGGTTTTCACCTATCAAGAAAGTGCGATTCCCTTGAATCGAGGCCTAAAGTCCGGAGATCGCCCGCCGATAAACCGAACATGCCCTGAAGGGGCTTCGACCCGGAATGCGCTCCGGGCCCGGCGTCCGCTGGCCGAAATGTGCGGAAACCTCCTGGGAGGCTCGCCATGATTGCTGCCCTGAACAACATAACGACATCGAATGGTCCCGGTGCGACCACCGGGCAGTCGGCACGCGTGCGCGAAGCCGATGATCCCTCGACCACCTCGCAGGCCGAGGCGTCCGCCGTGGTGAGCCTGTCGCCGCAGGCGGCGAGCCTGGCGGCGTCGGGCGCCGCCGCGCCGGCCCAGGCGGCGACCGGTCCAGCCACGGCCGTGCAGACCGCGACCTCGCAGCCCGTGACCGCCGCGCCGCCCACCCAGCCCCGCCGCGACGCAGACCGTGTCCCTGGCGGCCG
>NZ_VOSR01000566.1:0-696 GCF_007997345.1 Mitsuaria sp. TWR114 | reverse complement strand
GCGCTGGCGGTCGGCTTCGGCGGCGTTCGGCGCGAAGGGGCCGACGAAGCCGTACTCGGAGATGACCAGCGCCTTCTCCGGATAGTTCTTCTGGATGAAGTCCAGCCAGGGCTCGACCTGCTCGGCGGCGCCGCTCCAGCTGCCGAAGTAGGCGTTGGCCATGAGGAAGTCGGCCTCGTGCAGCGCGGCGTTGTCGCGCCAGGGCGCGATGCTCACGTCGGAGTCCGCGAAGGTGAAGAAGCGCGCGGGATCCAGCCGGCGGACCGCCGCCTTCATGCGCCGCACGTAGTCCAGGCCGCCGGGCAGGCGCGTGTCGCTCTCGTTGCAGACGCTCCACGCGAAGATGCTGGCGTGGTTGCCGTCCGCGGCGATCATCTCGCCCAGCATGCGCTCGGCCAGGGCCTGCACGCGCGGGTCCTTCAGCTGCGCCTCGCTGAACTGCCACACCGGGATCTCCGGCACCAACAGGATGCCGTGGCGATCGGCATAGTCGAGCACCGCGGGCGGCTGCGGATAGTGCACCGGCCGCGTCAGCGTCGTGTGCAGCGCGCGCAGGTCATCCCAGTCATGCAGGATGCTGCCGCGGGTCTCGGCCAGGCCTTCCCACGGCGTGTCCTCGTGGCGCGTCAGGCCGGTCAGCCGCACCGGGCGATCGTTGACCCAGAGCTTGCGGTCGCGCAGCTCGATGCGGCGCAG
>NZ_VOSR01000565.1:0-3861 GCF_007997345.1 Mitsuaria sp. TWR114 | reverse complement strand
GCGCTTGCCGCGCAGGGTCAACTTCAGCCGCGTGCGGTCGCGCTGCGTGTACACGCGATTGCGCCCGGCGCGGGCGGGCGTCAGCAGGCCCATGTCCTCGTAGAAGCGGATCGCGCGCGGGGTGATGTCGAACTCGGCCGCCAGCTCGGTGATGGTGAACAGCGGTCCCGCGTCGTCGCCGGCTTCGGGCAGCGCGTCCTCGGGCAGGTCATCGGCCGGGGTCGGGCGGGGAGAGGGGCTCATGGCTACACTGGCTAATGACGTTGACGTAAACGTAAGTCTAAAGCCATGGCCAATCCCCGCGAATCGGAACTCACCTACCCCTTGGGCGACACCCTCCCCGGTCCGGGCGAGGCGCTCGACCTGCTGCCCGGCCTCCGGTGGGTGCGCATGGGCCTGCCCTTCGCGCTGGACCACATCAACCTGTGGTTGCTGCGGGACGTCCAGGACGGGCGCGAAGGCTGGACCATCGTCGACTGCGGCATCCACAGCGATGCGACGAAGGCGAACTGGGAACGGGTCTTCGCCGAGCGACTCGACGGCCTGCCGGTGCTGCGCGTCATCGTCACCCACTTCCACCCGGACCACATGGGCCTGGCCCACTGGCTGACCGAGCGCTGGCAGTGCCGGCTGTGGATCAGCGCGACGGACTATCAGCTGGCGCGGGTGGCGTCCTCGTCGACGGTGGGCATGGGCGGCGAGGCGGCGGCGGCCTTCTTCGGCAGCCACGGCCTGACCGATCCGGCGGCGCTGGACAAGATCCGCGGCCGCGCGAGCTATTACCCGAGCATGGTCCCGTCGATCCCGCCCGCCTTCCGCCGGCTGATGGACGGCATGAGCGTGCGCATCGGCGATCACGACTGGCGCTGCCTTGTCGGCCATGGCCACGCGCCGGAGCACATCAGTCTGTTCAGCGAGACGCTGGGCGTGATGATCTCGGGCGACATGGTGCTGCCGAGGATCTCCACCAACGTCTCGGTCGTGGACGTGGAACCGGAGGCGGATCCGCTGCAGCTCTACCTCGATTCGATCGCGCGGCTGAGCACGCTGCCGGCCGACACCCTGGTGCTGCCCGCGCACGGCAAGCCCTTCCGGGGATTGCACGCGCGCATCGACCAGTTGCAGCAGCACCACCAGGAGCGGCTGGCCGAAGTGCTGGAGGCCTGCACCGCCAAGCCCTGCCACGCGGCCGAGCTGCTGCCGATGATGTTCCGCCGGCCGTTGGACCTGCACCAGACGACCTTCGCCATGGGCGAGGCGGTGGCTCACCTGCATCGGCTGTGGCTGGGCGGGTTGCTGCGGCGGACGCTGGATGCGGATGGCATCCATCGCTTCTCGGCCTGAAGAAAAACGAGGCCCGGAAAGACAGTCGCCGCCGCCCCGATCACGGGACGGCGGCGCTGCGCCTTGTTATGCATCAGCTTGTCGGCTCTGAGCGCGGGTCGACCGGACGCAGCCGGGAAGGCTGGGGGACCAAAGCGCCGCCGGGAGCGGAACGCGGGAGGAGGTTCTGACTCAGATGCGAGTGATGACAGCGGTATCCAGTGTGCAGCCCCACCCAAATCAGCTACAAGCCCCCCCCAAAGGGGGAAATGCGAACGTTTACCGCTATCAAGCGGAACGATTGACGAAATCCCGACGCGGCATCAGGCCTCGTCCATCAGCGGCAGCACCGCCTGCTTGAGGCGATCGCGCGCGAGTTCGTATTCCGGGAACACCGACCGCACCACCGCCCAGAACCGGGGGCTGTGGTTCATCTCCTTGAGATGGGCCAGTTCATGCGCGACGACGTAGTCGATCAGCGCGGGCGAGAAGTGGATCAGCCGCCAGTTGAGCCGGATCATGCCGTCGGCGCTGGCGCTGCCCCAGCGCGTCTGCGCGGAGGACAGCCGCAGCCCGGTCATCGTGACGCCCAGCGGCCCGGCGAAGTGTCTGCAGCGGGACTCGAACAGCTGCCGCGCCTGGCGCTGCAGCCAGGCCTGCACCGCGTCGCGGATCTGCTCCGGCGCCGCGGTCTGCGGCAGGCCGAGGTAGAGCATGCGGCGCGGCACCGTCGCCAGCGTCGGCTGCGGATCGGCCTGGCCCTCGTCGAGCCGCGTGCCGGTCATCGACGGATCGAGCACGACGATCAGCGGCTCGCCCAGGTAAGGCAGGCTGCAGCCGTCGCCCCAGTGGACACGGGCCGCCTGCGTCCGCTTGGCGCGCTCGCGTTGCTCGACCAGCTTGCGCAGGATCCAGTCGCCCTTCTGCTGCAGCGCGTTGTCGATGTCGCCCAGCGGCACCCACTTCGGCGCGGACACACGCAGGCCCTCCTCGCTCACCGTGAAGCCGATGCTGCGGCGGCGCGCGCGCTTGAGCTCGTAGGGGATCGCCTGTCCCTGCAGCAAGACCTGGCGCAGCGACGCGCCGGCCTCACCGCGCAAGCGCGGCGTCGGGGCGACGGGATCCGGTGCGGGCGGCGGAGGCGCGGGCGGGGGCTCGGTGTCGAACAGCGACAGCTGCGTGAAGTTCAGCAGCGCGCCCAATCCCCGCAGCTTGGAAGGCAGCATGGGCTGCGAGTGTAATCAGGCGGCGGCCGACGTGGACGGCGGGGCCGGCGGCGCAGGCGGCACGCCGGTCATCGCGGCGCCGCCGTCGGCGGGATAGCAGGCGGCGCCGGTGCCGGTGCCCGCCGCGCTGCCGGTGGCGGCCGCGGCCAGCGTGCCGCGGGTGGACGATCCGTGCTCGCGCCTGCCGGAGGCCTCGGGCAGCGCCCGCAACTACCTGGGCTCGACGCTGTCCGAGCGCTGGGAGCTGTCCTGCCGTGACCAGCTCCCGCGCTTCCTGCCGCGGCCCTACAAGCCGGTCTACCTGCTGCCGGTGTCCTGGACCTCGCGCTCCAACCGCTCCCCGGCGCCGTCGTCCGAAACGCCGGACAACGGCGTGGTGCAGGCGCTGGACCTGGACAAGAACGAAGCCAAGTTCCAGATCAGCCTGAAGTCCAAGATCTGGTCGCTCGACGACCACGGCAGCCTGTCCGTCTGGGGCGCCTACACCCAGAGCTCGCGCTGGCAGGTCTACAACGGGCGCGTGTCGCGGCCGTTCCGCGAGACCAACTACGAGCCGGAGCTGATCGTGACCCACGGCGCCGACGTGGCGCTGCCCTTCGGCTGGAAGGCCAGCATGGTGGGCCTGAGCCTGAACCACCAGTCCAACGGCCGGGCGGCGCCGCTGTCGCGCAGCTGGAACCGGCTGATCGGCGACCTGAGCCTGGAACACGGCGAGACCACCGTCAGCCTGCGGCCCTGGTGGCGGATCCTGAACAGCGGCAGCGACGACAACCCGCGTATCCAGGACTACGTCGGCCGCGGCGAGGTGCTGGTGACGCAGAAGCTGGGGCGCCACGTGCTGGCGCTGACGGCGCGGCACAGCCTGCGCTTCGGCGACCGCTCGCGCGGCTCCGCCCAGTTGGAATGGGCCTTCCCGATCGGCGGCGGCCTGCACGGCTACCTGCAGCTGTTCAGCGGCTACGGCGAGAGCCTGATCGACTACAACTTCCGCGAATCGCGGGTGGGGCTGGGCGTGTCCGTCATCGAATGGCGCTAGGCGCGACCGCGCGCCCGGCCGCCGACGCCGCCCGGACTTCCGTCACGACCGGTCGCCGCCGGCGCGTCACCGGGCCCTTTTGTGATGAATATGGCGCACCCCGCGCGGCCCGCCCCCATCGCCTTCGCGCGGCGGCTCGACTAGGCTGCGCGCATGTCCGCTTTCATCGACACCTGCGTCATCTGGGTGGTGCTCTATCGCCTGGACGGCCGCGACCGCCAATGGGTCCGCGCCCTGCCGCCCTCGGCGGAGGCGGCGGTGCGCGCGCTGCTGCTG
>NZ_VOSR01000564.1:0-7537 GCF_007997345.1 Mitsuaria sp. TWR114 | reverse complement strand
GCCGATCCAGCGCACCGTGGCGCCGCCGATGCCGACGCAGTTGGGCAAGTGAGCGTCGACCACCGCGCGCGGCTCGTCGAGCTCGCGCGCGAGCAGCTCGCCGACGTCGTGGATGACCGGGCTGGCCGCGGTGCGCTCGGCATGCCAGGCCCAGCGCATGGTCGCGGGGTCGTAGGCGAGCAGGCCCTTCGCGACCAGGCGCCCCAGCAGACGGCGGATGAAGAAGGGGTTGTGGCCGGTCAGGTGCTGGACCAGGTCCAGCAGCGGCCCCAGCGCCGAGACGTCCTGGTGCAGCACCTGCGCGACCAGGGCGCGCACGGCGTCGTCGTCCAGCGGCCGCAGCGCCAGGTGGCATGCGCCGGCGCGGCTGAACAGCGGCGCCGCGCGCAGCGGATGCGGCGCGTCCGTCTCGCCCGACCGCATCGAGCCCGCCAGCAGCAGCGGCGCATCGGGGTGGTCGATCAGCAGGCGCTCCAGCACCTTGAGCGTGTCGACGTCCGCCCACTGCAGGTCGTCGATCAGCAGCACCAGCGGACGCTCCGGTCGCGCGAAGGCGGCGAACAGCCGGGCCATGGCGCGCAGGACGATCTCGCGCTCGAAGACCAGCGCCGCGTCGCCCGGCACCGGCGCGGCCGGCCCGTCCTGCGGACCGAGCACGGCGGCCAGGCCCGGCACCCAGCCGGCGAGCGTCGCGCCGACCGGTTGCGCGGCGCGGCGCAGGCGGTCCCGCCAGGTCTCGAAGTCGGCCTCGGCGCTGCCCAGCACGCCCTGCAGCAAGGGCTCCAGCGCCCGCGCCAGCGCGTCGAAGGGCACGCCGCTGCGCGCGGCGTCGCACTTGCCGGCGGCCACCAGCGGCGCGACGGGCTGCCGCATCCGCGCGACCGCTTCGCGCAGCAGCGCCGACTTGCCGATGCCCGGTCCGCCCCAGACCCAGGCGGTGCGGGCGCCTTCGCCCTCGGCCACCGCGCGATAGAGCGCGGCGAGCTGGGCGAGCTCGTCGTCGCGGCCGACCACCGGGCCGGGTTCGTGCGCGCCGGCCAGCGCGGCGCCGGCATCGAGCACGAAGTCGGGGATGGTGCCGTGGCGGCGCAGCAGTTCGTCGCAGCTGCGCAGGTCGGCCAGCAGCGCGCCGGCGTCGGCATAGCGGCGGTCCGGCGACTTCTGCAGCAGGCGCAGCACCAGGCGCGAGAGCTGCGCCGGGACCTCCGGCCGCAGCGCGTGCACCGGCGACGGCAGGCGGGTCGCATGGGCGTGGATGCGGGCGGCGGCGTTGTCGCCATCGAAGGGCGGCGCGCCGGTCAGCAGTTCGTGGAACAGGCAGCCCAGGGCGTAGAGATCGGCGCGCGCGTCGACCTCGACATTCATCCGCCCGCCCAGCTCCGGCGCCATGTAGTCGAAGCGGGCATCGTCCCAGGCCAGCGCTTCCTCGCCGCGGGTCTGGGGCTCGCCCTGGCGCAGCGCGAAGCCGAAGCCGGTCAGCGTCGCCCTGCCGGCGGCCTCGTCGACCAGGATGCAATCCGGGCCGAGCGCGCGATGGACGATGCCGGCGGCGTGCATGCCGGCCACCGCGGACACGATGGCCCGCGCCAGGCGCAGGAAGGCCGCCGGCGCCATCGGCGGCCGGGCCGTCTCGCCGAGCAGCCGGCCGCCCGGGTCCTGGAGCAGCAGCACGACGCCCTCGCCACTGGGCTGCAGCGCCTGCGGCACCGCGGCCCAGTCCGGCCGGAGCGCGCCGCGCAGCGCGTATTCACGCTGCAGCAGCGCCAGCGCGGCCGGCGCCTGATGGCCGCGTCCGGCCACGAGGACGGACGGACCGCGCTGCGGACTGGCCCGGTGCAGGCGAGTCCCGCGCGGGGTCAACTCGAGGAAGGGGAGGCGGGCAAGGTCGTTCATCGCTGGCTTCAATGTAGGGAACACTACATGAAATTCGATGATATGGGCCGACCTCGACGACCGCAAGGCGACACCCGCGCGACAGCTCCCTCGAAAGAGTTAGTCCGAGGGTTTATCGGGGGTTGGCGGAGGGAGTGCGCCGTGGCGGCGCACGGCGCGGGCGTTGAAGCCGGCGCTCAGCGATTGACCATCACGATGCCGGCCGCGAGCCCGGCCAGCGCGAGCATCAGCCGCGGCGTGATCGGCTCGCCGAGCAGTAGCGCGCCCGCGAGCAGCCCGAACAGCGGCGTGCTCAGCGTGAAGCTGGACAGCCGGGTCGCCGGGTAATGGCGGATCAGCCAGAACCACAGCAGGTAGCTGGCGAAGGAGACGATCACCGCCTGGAAGCCGAAGAGCCCGACCAGCCGCCAGGACCAGGCCAGCGGCAGCACCTCGCCGGTGGCGAGCGCACCCGCCGCCAGGGCCAGCGCCGACACGCCGAGCTGGTACAGCAGCGTCTTCTCCGCGCTCGCCGACGACAGCCGCGTCGCACGGATCGCCAGCGTCGTGCCACCCCACAGCAGCGCGGCCAGCACGCCCAGCGCGTCGCCGAGCCATTGCATCGCCTGCCCGGTGCCCTGCAGGCCCTCGCCGAACGCGAACGCCACCGCGCCGAAGGCGATCAGCAGGCCCACCGTCTGGCGCATCGTCAATCGCTCGGCGGGCGAGATCAGCGGCATGCCCAGCGCGACGACGAAGGGCGACAGGTAGAGGAACACCACCATCCGCGACGCCGTCGTGTACTGCAGCCCGACGAAGATGCAGGCGAACTCGGCCGCGAACAGCAGGCCGGCGAGCAGGCCGCCGGGCAGGCTGCCGTCAGGGCGGAAGAGCGCGATGCCGCGCGCCGCGGCGAAGCCCCACACCAGCAGGCCGGCCAAGCCCGAGCGCAGCGCGGCCTGCCACAGCGGGCCGATCTCCGCCAGCGCGGCCTTGGCCGCGACCTGGTTCAGGCCCCACAGCACGCAACATCCCAGCAGGATGACCACCGCCGCGCCGTCGAGTCGCTGTTTGCGTTCCATGGCGCCGGATCATGCCCGGCGGCGTGTCCAGGCCCGCGCGGCCAACGCACACAGCAGCGCCGCCGCGGTGCCCGCGACCAGGCCGGTGAAATGCGACAGCGGCGCGATCGCGATGTTCCAGCCGTCCCAATGCCGCAGCGGCGGGCCGGCCAAGGGGCGCTCCGCCGCGACCTTCGCGATCAGTCCCAGCCCGATCAGCAGGCCGATGACGCGCTCGCGCCCATGCGAGGCGCGCATCCGCATCATCCCGATCGCGGCGACGGCGACCCCCGCATGCAGCACGCCGGAGGCGCCGCCGAAGCGCTCGAGCGACGGTTCGATCAGCAGCCCAAGCTGCGTCAGCGGCCAAGCCAGCAACCAGGCGACCGCGTCCCGTGGCCCCAGGCGCGCGGCGACGCCCAGCAGGCCCACGACGGCACAGCCGGCGAGGTTGGCGATCAGGTGCTGGGGACTCCAGTGCAGCCACGCGGCGCTGACCGCGCGCCACGGCTCGCTGGCCGCGAACCCGGGCCGCCACTCGAGCGCGGCCTGCACCGGCGCGGGCTGGACCCAGGCGACCAGCGAGCCGATCGCGAGCGCCATCGCCACCAGCAGCCAAGCGCGTCCCGGCATCGGGGCCTCGTCCGCGACGCGTCAGCCGAAGACGGCCCGCCAGAGCGCCAGCACCGCGTCGCGCTGCGGCGCGAGCGCCTCGGCGGCCTCGCCGTCGAGCGCGGTGGACTGCTCGTTGAGCCGCGCCCGGTGCTGCACGCGGCGCAACTCGCGATAGGCATCGGCGGCGTCGCGGCCGACGTTGGCGGGCAGCAGCCCGGCGGACTCGGCACGCTGCAGCAGCGCGATGTTGCCGGCATTGGCCAGCAGCTCAGGGTGTCGCGCCGAGTGCGCCAGGATCAGGTACTGCAGCGCGAATTCAGCGTCCACCATGCCACCCGGGCTGTGCTTCACGTCGAAGAAACCGGTCCGCACCGAGCGCGCGGCGCGCAGCTTCTCGCGCATCGCGACGACCTCGTCGCGCAGCGCCGCCGGATCGCGCGGCGCGGTCAGCACCGCGCGGCGGGTGGCCTCGAAGCGCTCGGCCAGCGACGCATCGCCGGCGCAGAAGCGCGCCCGCGTGATCGCCTGGTGCTCCCAGGTCCACGCGGTGTTGCTGCCGCGGCCGCCCTGGTAGTTCTCGAACGAGGTGATCGAGGTCACCAGCAGCCCCGAGTTGCCGTTGGGCCGCAGTGCAGTGTCGATGTCGAAGAGCTCGCCCGCGGCGGTGCGGATCGTCAGCCAGGTGATCAGCTTGCGGATGAAGGCGCCGTAGATCTCCGCGGCGTTGTCGTCCTCGTCGTCGAAGAGGAAGACCAGGTCCAGGTCGCTGCCGTAGCCCAGTTCCTTGCCGCCAAGCTTGCCGTAGGCGATCACCGCCAGCCGCGGCGACGGCCGGTGCTTCTGCTTGAGCCGGTCCCAGGCCCAGTCCAGCACGCATTGCACCGTCGCGTCGGCGAGCAGCGACAGCTCGTCCGCCACCTGCTCGACGCTGATCTGCCCCTCCACGTCGCGCACCAGCGTGCGGAAGACCTCGGCGTGATGCGCGCGGCGCACGCTGTCCAGCAGCGCGTCCTCGCTGGCCTCGCCATGCTCGGCCCAGGCGTCATGGCGCGCCTGCAGGTCCTGGATGAAGGCCGCGCCATCGAAGCGCTCGTGCAGCAGCCGTGCATCGGCCAGTTCGTCGATGACGCCGGGATGCTGCATCAGGTAGCGCATCGGCCAGCGCGCCAGGCCCAGCAGCCGCAGCAGCCGGCCCTGCACCGCCGGCCGCTCGACCAGCAGCGCCAGGTAGCTCTCGCGGCGCAGCAGCGGCTCGATCCAGTCGACGAAGCGCTGCGCCGCGTCCAGCGTGCATTCGCCCTGGCGCACCGCCAGCGCCGCGCGCCCGACCAGCTTGGCCAGCCGCAGCCGGGAGTCCTCGCGCAGGTTCTGCACCCGCGCCTGCTGGGCCCAGCGCCGCACGTTGGCGGCCAGCTCGGGCTGCAGCTTGTCGAGGAACTCCTCGCTGTCGATCGGCAGCGGCGGGCCGCCGCACATGCCGTTCTTGCAGCTGCCCTTGCCCGGCGCGACGCCGTCGTGCAGCAAGGCGTCGAACTCGGTCGCCACCAGCTCGCGCACCTCCATCAACCGGTCCAGCAGCGGGCAGGCGTGGCTGTTGCAGCTCAGGCAGAGGCTGCGCGCGATCCAGCCGATGTCCTCGTCCGAGGCCGGCAGGCAGTGGGTCTGCTGGTCGTCCAGGTACTGGATGCGGTGCTCGACGCGACGCAGGAAGTCGTAGCCCTTGGCCAGCGCGGTGGCGGTCTCGGGCTTCATCAGGCCGCGCGCCGCCAGGCGCGTCAGCGCCTTCAGCGTCGAGCGGGTGCGGATCTCCGGGAACTGCCCGCCGCGCACCACCTGCAGCAGCTGGACGATGAACTCGATCTCGCGGATGCCGCCGCGCGAGAGCTTCACGTCGTTGGCGCGCTCGGGCCGGCCGGCGGCGCGGCGCTGGGCCTCGTCGCGGATCTTGCGATGCAGTTGCCGCAGGCCCTCGAAGACGCCGTAATCCAGATAGCGCCGATAGACGAAGGGCGTGACCAGGCTGCGCAGCTGCATCGCGCGACCGCTCTTGACGCTGGCGCGCGGCGCCACGACGCGGCTCTTCAGCCAGGCGAAGCGCTCCCACTCGCGGCCCTGGACGAGGAAGTACTCCTCCAGCATCGCCATGCTCACCGCGGGCGGACCGGAGTTGCCGTTGGGGCGCAGCGCCAGGTCGACGCGGAAGACCTGGCCGTCCTCGGTCACGTCGCCGATCAGCGTCGACAGCCGGCGCGAGAGCTGCGCGAAATATTCGTGCGCGGAGATCCGCTGGCGGCCCGTGCCGCTGTCCGGGCCCTCGGTCTGGCCGTCGTCCTCGTAGACGTAGATCAGGTCGATGTCGGACGAGACATTCAGCTCCCGCCCGCCGAGCTTGCCCATGCCCACGACCCAGAAGTCGATGTCCTGGCCGACCGCGTCGCGCGGCGGGCCGTACAGCGCGTCGAGCTCCGCGCGGCAGTGCGCGACGCCGATGTCCAGCGCCACCTCGGCCAGATGGGTCATCGCCTGCGTGACATCGGTCATCGGCGCGCCCTGCTCGACGTCGAGCACCGCCAGCCGCTCCATCACCAGCTGGCGCATCACGCGCAGCGCGGCGGGCAGCGCACGACCGCCTTCGCACAGGCGGTCAACGACGTCGCGCATGACCGCGTCATCCGGCAGGCCGGGCGGCAGCAGGGGCAATTCGGCCGCGTAACGGCGGCGGATGCGCTGAACGAATCGGCTGTGGTCCGCGCTCGCGGCCGGCGTCGAAACGCCTGCCGGATCGGCGGTTGCCGGGGCAACTGAATCCATCGGTAAAGAAAGCTCTCGCTGGCTCATGGCCGGAAATGGCTGTGCTAGATTCGGCGACCGCCGTCCCCTCTTACATGTCTTCGTCCGCCGTCACCAGTTCTGACTCCGGTTCCGCGGTCGCGAAGCGACGCTGGTGGGCACGCTGCGCCCTCTGGCTCGGTCTGGCTTCGCTGGGCCTTTTCTCCCTGCTGATCGCGGCCTGGCTGGCATTGCACTGGGCGATTCTGCCGCACATCGACGACTGGCGGCCCCAGCTCGAAAAGCAAGCCACCCAGGCATTGGGGGTACCCGTGAAGATCGGCGCCATCAGCGCCCGATCGTCGGGCTGGATCCCGACGCTGGACCTGCGCGACGTGCGCATCGTCGAGGCCTCCGGCCGCGAAGCGCTGCACCTGCCCCGCGTCAGCGCCGCGCTGTCGCCGCGCTCGCTGCTGGCCTTCGAACTGCGCTTCTCCCAACTGCTGCTGGACAGCCCCGAGCTGCTGCTGCGCCGCGACGCACAGGGCCGGGTCTTCGTGGCCGGCCTCAGCGTCGACGGCCCCTCGGACACGCAGGCCTCCGAAGCGGCCACCGACTGGTTCTTCGAGCAGCACGAGTTCGTCATCCTCCATGGCCGCATCCGCTGGGTCGACGACCTGCGCGCCGCGCCACCGCTGGAGCTCTTCGACCTCAACCTGGTGCTGCGCAACGGCCTGCGCCGCCACCGGCTGCGGCTGGACGCGACGCCGCCGGCCGGCTGGGGCGAGCGCTTCACGCTGCGCGGCGAGTTCACCCAGTCGCTGCTGGACCGGCCCGGCGCGGTGCAGCGCTGGAGCGGCCAGCTCTTCGCCCACCTGCCGCGCACCGACGTCAGCGAGCTGCGCCGCTACGTGGACCTGCCCTTCGAGCTCAACGAGGGCGACGGCGCCCTGCGCGCCTGGCTGGACGTGGACCGCGGCGAGCCGCGCAGCCTGACGCTGGACATGGGCCTGCGCGCGGTGAAGCTGCGCGTCGCGCCCGGCCTGCCCGAGCTGGCGCTGGCGCGGATCGGCGGCCGGCTGGTGCTGAAGCAGACGCCGCAATCGCTCTCGCTGGAAGCGAAGCAGCTGGGCTTCCAGGCGGGGGACGGGCTGGACTGGCCGCGCTCGGACTGGGCGCTCGAGGTCAAGCGCGACGCCCGGACCGGCACCATCACCGGC
>NZ_VOSR01000563.1:0-4382 GCF_007997345.1 Mitsuaria sp. TWR114 | reverse complement strand
AGCTGCTGAACCGCACCACGCGGCGCGTCAGCGTCACGCCCGATGGCGCCGCCTATTACGAGCGGGTCACGCGGCTGCTGTCGGACATCGAGGAGCTGGAGGGCTCCGTGTCGCACGCGCGCGCGGCGCCGAAGGGGCGGATCCGCGTCGACGTCGCGTCGAGCGTGGCGCGGCTGCTGCTGATTCCTGCACTTCCGGAGTTTTATGCAAGACATCCGGACATCCAGATCGACCTGGGCGTGTCGGACCGGCCGGTGGACCTGATCGGCGACAACGTCGACTGCGTCGTGCGCGGCGGCGAGATCACCGACCAGTCGCTGGTGGCGCGGCGCATTGGCGACTGGGGCTACGGCTGCTGCGCCTCGCCCGCCTACATCCAGCGCCACGGCATGCCGCAGCATCCGCTGGACCTGGAGTCCGACCAGCACCACGTGGTGAGCTATTTCTCGACGCGCACCGGCAAGCGCTTCCCGTTCGACTACAGCAAGAACGGCCTGCGCTACGAGATCTACGGCCACTACAAGGTCTCGGTCAACGACGGCAACGCGTACATGACGGCGGGCCTGACCGGGCTGGGCGTGATCCAGGCGCCCTACTTCATGATCAAGCCGCACATCGATGCCGGCGAGCTCGTGCCCTTCCTGTGCGACTGGGAATCGGACCCGCTGCCGCTGTATGTCGTGTATCCGCCGAACCGGCACCTGAGCACCAAGCTGCGGGTCTTCGTCGACTGGATCGCGGAGCTCTTCGACCGCCACTCGCAATGGCAGAAGCAGCTGGTGGCCAGCTGCGAGGCCAAGCGCGCCGAGTCCGATCAGGCCTACATCCCGCTGGAGGCGAACGCGGCGAAGCAGGCGGTGCTGAGCGCGGCGTGATGCTCGCGCGGTGAGGGCGCGCGTGCACGGGAACGTCCTCACGCGGCCTGAACGCCGGCTTGAGCGGGCTCGCGGCCCGCACCCATAATCGCCGCCGACCTCCGGCGCCGCCAAGCCTTTCGGAAGCGTTCGCGCCTCCGGCCGCGGGGCATCCCCGCGGCGCTCTCCACAGTCAGACATCCGGCGCGGATTCGGCGCCGCGCTGCCGCGCGGACCTGAATCGGCGGGACCGGTGAGTTGGCGGTCGCCGGAGGTCGCCGCTTGCCGTTCGCCGCGCCGAGCCCTTTTCCCCGGTCGCGTCGCTGATCCTGGAGTGCCTCCACGCCAATGAGCCTTGCCGCGCCGCTGACCTATCCCCGCTGGATCGCGCTGGCGCTCGCGCGGGCGCTGCAGACGGACGACGACGCGCCACGTGGCCGCGAGGCCCATGCGCTGCAGGCGCGCGCGGAGCAATGCCTTGGCGCCGAAGCGCGCCCTTGGCTCACGCCCTTGTGCGCCGAGCTGGCGCGCTGGGCGGGGCCCGTGTGGCTGGCCCACTCGGTGGCGAGCCTCGCCGACGCGCTGCAATCGCTCGAGGCATTCCACGCCGGCTTCGATCCGGAGCGCCCACGGCCGACGGTGCGCCGCCTGCGCTGCGACCGTCTCGCCTGCGGCCGCCTCCGCCGGCGCTGGCATCGCTGGCGCTGCAGGACTGGTCGACCGAGGCGGATCTCGCGGCCTGGCTCGGCCTCACGCTCGACGAGCTGGATCACTTCGCCGGTCCCGCGCGCCAGTACCGCGAGCGCACCGCGACGCCGCGCCAACCGCATGCGCATCCGACGCCCCATTACCGCGGCCTGCTCGTGCGCAAGCGCCGCGGCGGGCTGCGCCTCATCGAGGCCCCGATGCCGCGGCTCAAGACCCTGCAGCGCCGCCTGCTTGACGACTTCCTGCAGCAGTTGCCCTGCCACGAGGCGGCGCACGGCTTCGTGCGCGGCCGCAACGTCGCGACGCATGCGGCCGGCCATGCGGGCCAGGACTTCGTGATCCGCTTCGACCTGCGCGACTTCTTCCCGAGCATCGGCCGGGCACGCGTCAGCGCGACGCTGCGCACGCTGGGCCTGCCGGACGCGGTGGTGGAGCGCCTCGTGCTGCTGTGCCTGACCCGCACGCCCGCGCCGCTGCGCGAGCGACTGCGCGAGGACGACTCGATCGATGCCGACGGCGCCCGGCGCCTCGCGTCCTTCCACCTGCCGCAGGGCGCGCCCACCTCGCCAGTGCTGGCCAACCTGTGCGCGTTCCCGATGGACCTGCGACTGGACGGATTGGCGCGGCGCTTCGGTGCGCGCTACACGCGCTACGCGGATGACCTGGTGTTCTCCGGGCCCGCCTCGCTGCGCCGCGATCAACGCGCGCTGCGCGCCTGGGTCACGGCCATCGTCGAGGACGAGGGCTTCCGCCTGCGGCGCGACAAGACGCGCGCGATGCCGGCGGGCGGGCGCCAGTCCGTCACCGGCGTCGTCGTCAACACGCGGCCGAATCTCGCGCGCGAGCGCTACGACCGCCTCAAGGCGGAACTGCACCAGCTTGGCCTGCGGTCGCGATCCGTCCCGGTGGATCCGGCCTTGCGCGGGCCGTTGCTGGGCCGACTCGCCTGGGCCCGGCAGTTCCTGGCGCCGTCGCGCGTCGAGAAGCTGACGCGCATGCTTGCGGCAATCCAGTTCAACGCGGATCGCTGACCGGGCTCACTCGGCGCGCAGCGCGGCGCCGCGCTCCTCCAGCAGCTGCGTGAGCTGCGGTGGCAGCGCGCCGGGTTTTCGCAGTAGCAGCCCACCGACAGGTTGGCCGAGTGCGACAGCGCCGCCAGCGCATCCAGCAGCTGCGACGGCGCGGACTCGCCCATCTCCTTGCGGTAGGCCTTGGCGAAGGCGGCCCATTGCCGGTCGTCCTCGGCCGCCTTGCCCTGCGCCATCAGCTCGGCGCTGGGCGCCAGCAGCGGCAGCCAGCTGTCGTAGTAGCCCAGGCGGGCGTAGTCCTCCTTGCGGACGCCGCGCGGTGGGCGACGCACGGTGCCGAGGCGGGCGCCCTCGTCGGGCAGGCGCGGCGTGACGCCGAGTTGGACGATGCGGATGGACATGGCGATGCGGGTGCGCAGGACTGGGAACCGGCCAGCTCCGAGCCGCGATTGTGCCGCCCGGACGACTGGCGGCTCGCCAGCGACGCGCGCCCAGCGCGAGCCCGCGTCGCGCGCCTCACTTCACGGTGACGAAGATCGGGTTCGAGTAGAACCACAGGCTGCCGTAGTTGCGGTCGTTGATCTGGTCATGGCGCGTCGCGTTGTCGGCCGTGTTCACCGGCTGGTCGGCGAGCGGCTCGCCACCGGCGCTCAGGCCGGGCACGTCCTCGGCCAGGTTGGTGCCGCGCAGGCGCAGGTACTGGCTCCGGCTCGCCGGCAGCGTCGTCGTGACGCTGTAGTAGCCGTCCGCGCCCAGGGTCCAGTCGGCGCTGGTGAAACGCTTGAGCACCCGCGTCGACGGATTCGTCGCCACGTCGTAGGCCGGCGTGCCGGGCACCGCCTTGGGACCGACGTCGCCGACGATCAGGTCGACGTGATGCACCTTGGGCACCATGTTGCCGAGGTTGCCGCTGTTGACCGGCCGCTGATAGTTGTTCACCGCCGGGCTCTTGAAGCGCAGGGTGACGGTGACCGTCTGTCCCGCGCTGGCGACCAGCTCCTGACCCATGGTCGCCTGGCCGCCGCCGGCCGCGGCGCGGAAATCCAGCGCGTTGATCAGGTCGCCGAACACACCGAAGCCGCGGCCCGCGCGCAGGCTGCCCAGCAGGCCGGCGACGCCGGTGCTGCCCTTGGGCTGCCACACGTAGTTCTTCGCGTACTCGCCGGGGTAGTAGCCGCTGCTGTTGCCGGCGGCATCGATCTCGAAGTGCGAGTCGGAGTTCGCGACGTTCCAGATGCGACGCCCTTCCCCCAGCAGCGCGTCCCACACGCCGCCGAGCTGGGCGACGACGTAGTCGGTGCCGCCGTAGGTGCGGTTGGGCTTGTTGGCGTCGATGTAGGCCGAGGTGTAGCCGCCGCGGTTGGGCTCCATCTGGTTGCCCACCATGCCCTCGATCGCGAAGACGATCTTCGGCGCGAGGTCATTCATCTGCCGGAAGTCGGCGATCGTGTACTTGCCGGGATTGCGCGACGGATGGTTGATGACCGCGTAGCTGGTGTCCGGGTAGTTGTCCTTCAGCCAGGCGATGCCCTTGAGCGCGTCGGCGGCCGTGGCGTTGGCGCGCTGGCTGTACTTCGCCTTCCAGCGGGCCAGGTCGTCCGCCTGGAACAGCGAGTCGTCGCCGTTGGTGAAGACGTACTGGAACTCCTTCATCGCGCTGGCGGAGGTGGCGAGCGTCGGGTCGCCTTCGAAGATGCCGATGCCGATGTGGTCATGGGTGGGCGTGTCCCACTCGAAGCCGGAGAAGATCAGCTTGCCGGTGTAGCTGCCGGCGGCCTGCAGCGCCTTGACG
>NZ_VOSR01000562.1:0-9600 GCF_007997345.1 Mitsuaria sp. TWR114 | reverse complement strand
TGCCACACCGGCGGCGCGTCCGGCAGCAATCGCACCTGGGCGAGCTGCGACAGCACCATCGCATCGGCGCCGGCCGGACAGCGCGGCCCGTCGACGTCCTCGATCCGGATCAGCCAGCGGCCGCCATGCGCCCGCGCGTCGAGCCAGCTCGCCAGCGCGGCCACGAGCGAGCCCTCATGCAGCGGCCCGGTCGGCGATGGCGCGAAGCGGCCCACATACCGGCCGGCGCGGCGGCCATCGCCGCGATCGCCTTGATCAACGTGATCGACGCCAGCATCGGCGGCTTGCGCCTCGCCGCTGCCCGAGCGCCCCGCATCGCTCACAGCAGCAGGCCCTCGTGCTGCTCCAGCAGCGAGCGCCGGGTCGCCTCGCTCTTGAGCCGCTCCAGCCACCAGGCCAGCGCCTTGGCGGGCCGGTGGCCGGTGTTGCGCCACGCGTAATGCATCGGCGAGATCCGCTTGCCCTGGAAGGTCTCCTTCCTCACGAGCCGACCGGCGTCGATGTGGCGGCGCACCATCGGCGTCGGCAGGAACCCCACGCCCAGGCCGCGCAACATGGCCTCCAGCTTGGTCGCCATCGACGGCACGGTCAGCACCTCCTGCCCGGGCACTACCCCCACCGTCATCGGCGCGAGGCTGCGCGCCGTGTCCGCCACCGCGACGATGCGGTGGCGCGCGATCTCGGCCGAGGTCAGCACGCCCTCGAACTCCGCCAGCGGATGGTGCGGCGCGACGCAGAACACCATCTCCATCGGCCCGAGCACCTCGCAGACCACCGAGCTGCCCGGCGGCTGCGCGCTGGTGCCGATGGCCAGGTCGGCCTGGCCGGAGATCAGCGCCTCCCAGGTGCCCGACAGCACCTCGGTGCGCAGCTTCAGGCGGGTGGGCGGCGGCTTGCCGTCCTCCTTCTCCTGGTAGAAGGTCTCCATCAAGTCGAAGATCGCGCGCCGCGCGACCGCGTCGTCGAAGGCGATGGTGAGCTCGCTCTCCCAGCCGGTGGCCACGCGCTTGACCCGGTTCGCGACCGCGTCCATCTCCTGCAGCAGCCGCCGGCCCTCGGTCAGCAGCTCATGGCCGGCGGCGGTCAGCACCGCCTGGCGCGAACTGCGGTCGAACAGCAGCACGTCCAGCGCCTCCTCCAGTTGCCGCACCGAATAGGTCAGCGCCGACGGCACCTTCCCCATCTCCCGTGCCGCCGCCGCGAAGCTGCCGCTGCGCGCGATGCTGTCCATCATGGCCAGCGCCTCCGGCGTCAGCACCCGTCGTTTGTCTTGCTGTGACATTCCTTCATCTTATTTGAATGGTGGCTTCAAGCCCCCTCCCCCTCGGCAGAGGCCCTCATCCCTACAGTGAACCCATCGCAACACAACGGCCCGCCACCACAGGCCAGAGAAGGAGCATTCAAATGCGTGAAGTCATCAAGTCCTCGGACCGCGGTTATGCCGATCACGGCTGGCTCAAGAGCTTCCACAGCTTCTCGTTCGCGGACTACTACAACTCGCGCCGCATGGGCTTCGGCCCGCTGCGGGTGATCAACGAGGACCGCATCGCGGGCGGCACCGGCTTCGGCACGCACGGCCACCGCGATATGGAGATCATCAGCTACGTGCTGAGCGGCGAGCTGGCGCACCAGGACAGCATGGGCAACGGCAAGCCGGGCGGCGCGAACGCCGGCGTGATCCGTCCGGGCGACGTGCAGCGCATGAGCGCCGGCACCGGCGTGATGCACAGCGAGTTCAACCACTCCAAGGACGGCGAGACCCACTTCCTGCAGATCTGGGTGATGCCGGACCGGCAGGGCGTGACGCCCGGCTACGAGCAGAAGCACTTTCCCGAGGCGGACAAGCGCGGCCGGCTGCGCCTGGTCGCCTCGCCGGACGGCGCGCAGGACTCGGTGTCCATCCACCAGGACGCGCGCCTGTACGCCGGCCTGTTCAACGGCGATGAACGCGCCGAGCTGCCGCTCGCGCCGGACCGGCTCGCCTACGTGCATGTGGTGCGCGGCCGGCTGAGCGTCAACGGCGAGGCGCTGGGCGCGGGCGACGCGCTGCAGCTGGCCAAGGAAGCGGCCATCACGCTCGAGGCCGGCGAGGACGCCGAGGTGCTGGTGTTCGACCTGCCGGTCTGACACCCGCCGGCGGCGGGACCATCCCGGTCCCGCCGCACACCCCGGCCTCTACACTCGCGCGATGCAATCGCTCCGACAACTGCTGACCGCGCTGCCGCTGCTGGACTGGGCCGCCCTGGGCCTGTACTTCCTGACCTGGGTCGCCTACGCCCACTTCTCCAAGCACCATGCGGAGGGGCAAGGTTCGCTGCTGGCGATCACGAACCGGGTGCGGCGCCAGTGGATGCTGCAGCTGACCTACCGCGAGATGCGGGTGCTGGACGGCGCGGTCAGCCAGGCGCTGCTGTCGAGTCCGTCCTTCTTCGCGTCGACGACCATCCTGATCATCGGCGGCCTGCTGGCCGCGCTGGGCGCGAGCGAGCAGACCAGCGCGATGGTGCTGGAGCTGCCCTTCACGGTGAAGACCAGCACCCTGGTCTTCGACATCAAGCTGGCGCTGCTGACCGGCATCTTCGTCTACGCCTTCTTCCGCTTCACCTGGAGCATGCGGCAGTACACCTTCGGCGCGCTGCTGGTGGCCTCCGCGCCGGAGGCGGGCCAGTTCGAGCAACAGGGGCCCGAGGCCCGCGAGCAGTTCGCCGACCGCGCCGGCGCGGTCGTGGGCATGGCCGCCGAGGCCTTCAACGACGGGTTGCGCGGCTACTACCTGGCCTTCCCGGTCGTGGCCTGGTTCTTCTCGCCCTGGGCGCTGATGCTCGCCACGGCCGGCGTGGTCTACGTGCTGTACCAGCGCGAGTTCCGGTCCGAGGTGCTGGAGAAGCTGCGGGCCTGAAACAGGCGCGGGGCGCCTGGGCGCCCCGCGGTCGTTCCGGCGCCCGCCGGCGCGATCAGTGGACGACGCGTCCGAACGAGAACTCGCCCGGCTCGCCGCCGATGGCGTGCTCGACACCGACCGGGATCACGTCCTTTGGACCGAAGCGGCCCTGCAGGATCAGCTTGGACAGCGGGTTCTCGATGCGCTGCTGGATCGCCCGCTTGAGCGGCCGCGCGCCGAAGACCGGATCGAAGCCGACCTTGGCCAGCTCGTCGAGCGCCTCGTCGCTGACGTCGAGCTTCATCTCGAGCTTGTCCAGCCGCTGTTCCAGCTGCCGCAGCTGGATCTTCGCGATCGACTTGATGTGCGCCTGGCCCAGCGCATGGAAGATCACCGTCTCGTCGATGCGGTTGAGGAACTCGGGGCGGAAATGCGCCTTGACCTCGCCCCACACGGCGTCGCGGATCACCTCGTCGGACTCGCCCTGCAGCGCCATGATGTGCTGCGAGCCCAGGTTGGACGTCATCACGATCACGCAGTTCTTGAAGTCGACGGTGCGGCCCTGGCCGTCGGTCAGCCGGCCATCGTCCAGCACCTGCAGCAGCACGTTGAAGACGTCCGGATGCGCCTTCTCGACCTCGTCCAGCAGCAGCACGCTGTAGGGCTTGCGGCGCACGGCCTCGGTCAGGTAGCCGCCCTCGTCGTAGCCGACATAACCCGGAGGCGCGCCGATCAGGCGGCTGACCGAGTGCTTCTCCATGAACTCGCTCATGTCGATGCGGACCATGTGGTCCTCGCTGTCGAACAGGAAACCGGCGAGCGCCTTGCACAGCTCGGTCTTGCCGACGCCGGTGGGGCCGAGGAACAGGAAGCTGCCCAGCGGCTTGTTCGGATCGGACAGGCCGGCGCGCGAGCGGCGGATCGCATCCGCCACCGCGACGATGGCCTCGTCCTGGCCGACGACGCGCTCATGCAGCTTCGCTTCCATCTGCAGCAGCTTGTCGCGCTCGCCCTGCATCAGCTTGGACACCGGGATGCCGGTCGCGCGCGAGACCACCTCGCCGATCTCCTCGGCGCCGACCATCGTGCGCAGCAGCTGCGGGACGGACTTGTCCCTGGCCTTGCCGGCCTCCTTGGCCTGGGCTTCGTTCAGGCGCTTCTCCAGCTCCGGCAGCTTGCCGTACTGCAGCTCGGCGACCTTGTTGAAGTCGCCCTTGCGCTTGAGCTCCTCGATCTGGAACTTGATGCGGTCGATCTCTTCCTTGACGTGCGCGGAGCCCTGGGCCTGCGCCTTCTCGGCGGTCCAGATCTCCTCCAGGTCGTTGTATTCGCGCTGGAGCTTGAGCAGCTCTTCCTCGATCAGCGTGAAGCGGCGCTGCGAGCCCTCGTCGGTCTCCTTGCGCACGGCCTCGCGCTCGATCTTGAGCTGGATCATGCGGCGGTCGAGCCGGTCCATCGCCTCGGGCTTGGAGTCGATCTCGATCTTGATCTTGGCGGCGGCCTCGTCGATCAGGTCGATGGCCTTGTCGGGGAGGAAGCGGTCGGTGATGTAGCGGTGCGAGAGCTCGGCCGCGGCGACGATGGCCGGGTCGGTGATCTCGACGCCGTGGTGGACCTCGTACTTCTCCTGCAGGCCGCGCAGGATGGCGATCGTCGCCTCAACGCTGGGCTCGTCGACCAGCACCTTCTGGAAGCGGCGCTCCAGCGCGGCGTCCTTCTCGACGTACTTGCGGTATTCGTCCAGCGTGGTGGCGCCGATGCAGTGCAGCTCGCCGCGCGCGAGCGCGGGCTTGAGCATGTTGCCGGCGTCGATGGCGCCCTCGGCCTTGCCGGCGCCGACCATGGTGTGGATCTCGTCGATGAAGAGGATGATGCGGCCCTCGTCGGCGGCGACTTCCTTGAGCACGGACTTCAGGCGTTCCTCGAATTCACCGCGGAACTTGGCGCCGGCGAGCAGGCCGGCCATGTCCAGCACCAGGACGCGCTTGTCCTTGAGCGATTCGGGCACCTCGCCGTTGACGATGCGCTGGGCCAGGCCTTCGACGATGGCGGTCTTGCCGACGCCGGGCTCACCGATGAGCACCGGGTTGTTCTTGCTGCGGCGCTGCAGCACCTGGATCGCGCGGCGGATCTCGTCGTCGCGGCCGATCACCGGATCGAGCTTGCCGGCGCGGGCGCGCTCGGTCAGGTCGAGGGTGTACTTCTTCAGCGCCTCGCGGTTGCTTTCCGATTCCTGGCTGTCGACCTTCTGACCGCCGCGTACCGCCTCGATCGCCGTCTCCAGGGCCTTGCGCGTCAGGCCATGGCCGCGCACGACGCCGGCCAGGTCGCTCTTCGCGTCGGCCAGGGAGAGCAGGAACATCTCGCTGGCGATGAAGTGGTCGCCGCGCTTGGCGGCCTCCTTCTCCGCGGCCTGAATCAGGCCGATCAGGTCGCGGCTGGGCTGGACCTGCTGGCCCTCGCCCTGCACCTGCGGCAGGCCGGTGAGGATCGCGTCGACGGCCGCCTTCAAGGCCGGCACCTTCACGCCGGCCCGCTCCAGCAGCGCCTTGGGGCCCTCGTCCTGGGCCAGCATCGCGCCCAGCACGTGGGCGGGCTCGATGTAGGGGTTGTCGCGCGTCACCGCGAGGCTCTGGGCCTCCGCCAACGCTTCCTGAAACCGGGTGGTGAGCTTGTCGACTCGCATGGGAAAAACCTCCGTTGCGACCCCAACTGGGAGTGTGTCCCCATATTTCAAGATGCCGGGATCGTGGCAAGGCGATGCCCAACGGCGACAGGCGCTTCAGATCAATCTCTGCTCCAGCACCGCGCGGCCATCCGCCCAGCACAAGCGGGTGGAAGCACCCTGCACGATCGACCACTGCGGCGCCACGTGGCCGATGTCCACGTCCACCAGCACCGGGCAGCTCAGGCCGCCGAGCCCGCGCCGCAGCGCGTCGCGCTCGGTGAAGTCACCGGCCGACGCGGCCGCCTCCGGCACCGCGCTGCGCCCCAGGACCACGCCCGCCGCATCCTCGAACCAACCCGCCAACCGCAGGCCATGCAGTGCCCGCGCCAACTCGAAGGGCGGCAGCTCGGCCACCTCGAAGAACAGGATCGGCCGCTCGCCGGCGCCGCAGGCCGACCGGAACGCCCGGATGTCGCCGAACGGCGTTCCTGCCAGCCTCGACACCGAATCCAGGCAGCCGCCGAGCATCCGGCCCTCGATCGTCACCGGCCCGGCGCGATCATCCAACGCGCGGACAAGCGTCCCCGGGGCCTGCGGCTGCGCCAGTTCGGCGCCAGCGCCACTGGCCCAGGCATCGAAGATCCGTGCCGACACCGCATCCAGCGCCGGATCGGCCAGCTGCATGAGGTTCGGCCCATGCAGCGATGCCCAGCCCGCCCGCACCAGCAAAGGCAGCTGGATCGTCGACAGGTCCGAGAAGCCGCTGAACCACTTGGGCGGCGCCTCTCGCAGGCGGTCGAAGTCGAGATGCTCCAGCACCTCGATGGCCAGTTCCCCACCCCAGGGCGGAATCACCGCCGCGACCGTGGGGTCGAGCAGCGCCGCCATCAATTCCGCCGCGCGCTCGGGACCACTCGCGCTCGCGCCCTGCTCCTGCCGGCGCAGCGAGCGGCCCTCGCGGACCTCGAACCCCTTGGCGCGCAGCAACGCCAGCGCCGCATCGAGTCGCTCATGCATCGCCGGACGGACGCCGGACGACGGCGCCATCACCGCGACGGTATCCCCCGGCCGCAACGCGCGGGGGAAACGCGGGCGCCCGGCGTTCACCGAGTCTGCTGCGCTCGCAATGCCTGCTGGACTCACGGTGCCCGCAGCGCTCATGCCGAGGTCAGCATCTGCATGACCTTGAGGCCGGCCGCAGCCGCCACCAGCGCACCGACGACATGCGCGGCCGAGTGCGACAGCGCCATCAGGAACTCGCCACGCTGCAGCAGCGACAGCGATTCGCCCGAGAACGAGGAGAAGGTGGTGAGGCCGCCCAGGAAGCCAGTGACCAGCAGCAGCTTGAGCAGGTCATCGGGATAGCGGCCGAACCACTCGAGCGCCATGCCGATCAGGAAGCCGCCGACCAGGTTCACCGCCAGCGTGCCCAGCGGAAAGCCCTGCCACTTCGTGTTCAGCCACAGGCCCGCGCCCCAGCGCGCCAGCGCGCCGCCCGAGGCCCCGACGGACACCGCCGCCACTTGCAACCAGCTCATCGACCATTCCCCTCCACATGGATGCCCCACCGGGCGAGCGCCTCGTCGTCGGCGATGCGGGCGTCGACCCAGCGGGCGCCGTCCGGTCCGTGCTCCTTCTTCCAGAACGGCGCCTGCGTCTTCAAGTAGTCCATCAGGAACTCGCAGGCCTGGAAGGCCTGGCCGCGATGCCGCGCGCTGACCAGCACCAGCACGATCTGCTCACGCGGCCGCAGCGGGCCGACGCGGTGAATGACGCGCGCGCCCCGGAGGTCGAAGCGGCGGAAGGCCTCGTCGATCATGGCCTCGATCGAGGCCTCGGTCATGCCGGGGTAATGCTCCAGCTCCATCAGCGACACCGGCGTCCCGTCCGCGCCGTCGCGGACCGTGCCGACGAAACTGACGACGGCCCCGACGCCACCATCCGCGGCGCGCAGCGCCAGCGTCTCGGCGCTGAGGTCGAAGTCTTCGGTCTGGACGGTGACGCGCGGCGTCGCGGCGGGCGGATTCATCCCGCCATTCTGGCCCATGGCCCGCGGCGCCCATCGGCCCGGCAACTGGCCACCGGGCGGGCAGCGGCGCAGGCGCGTTCCTGGGGAAAACCCACCCCGTCGCCTCCCCCATCCGATCGATGCGCCTACCGCACCCGCCCTCTAGCTTTGAGGCTGGAGTGCGCCGCGCTCCGGCTCGCCGCGCCGATGCGGCCCTGCAGGAGCATTCATGTTCGGTCTGACCCTTCTCGGCGCCGTGCACACGGCCTTCGCGCTGGTGGCCCTCGTGGCCGGCTATGCGATGCTCTTGCGCCACGGCCGCATCGACGGCGCGTCCACCTGGGGACGTATCTACGTCTGGTGCACCGTCGTCACCTGCCTGACGGCCTTCGGCATCTTCCGCCACGGCGGCTTCAACATCGCGCACACGCTGGCCATCGTCACCCTGGTCACGCTGGCGATCGCCGCCGCCGCGGCCCGCACGCGCTTCCTCGGCGGCTTCTCGCCGTACGCGGAAACGCTGGGCTACTCCGCCACGCTGTTCTTCCACATGATCCCGGGGCTCAACGAGACCTTCACCCGCGTGCCCGTCGGCGCGCCGCTGTTCACCGGCCCCGACGACCCGGCGCTGCAAAAGGCCATCGGCGTGGTGCTGCTGCTCTTCCTGATCGTCATGGCGGCGCAGGCCTGGCGCATCCGCAAGGGCCCCGCGGCCGCACGGCAGCCGCATCCAGCCTGAGCGCAGGCCCCAAGCCTGAAGCGCCCGGCGAGCCTGTACGAATGGATAGGTCGTCTGGACGATCAGACGATGGCCGGGGCCGGGTGGGCGCGGATACTCGGCGCTCCCCCTCCTCCCGCGCGCCAGTCGCGCCCGCACCATGTCCACGCCCAAGACCGTCCTGGCCCTGCGCCACCTGGCTTTCGAAGACCTCGGCCTGCTCGGGCCGGTGCTCGAGGCGCGCGGCTTCACGCGCTTGCTCACGCGGGACGCCGGCGTGGACGACCTGCGGGACGTGGACCTGGACGCGGTCGACCTGCTCGTGGTGCTCGGCGGCCCGATCGGCGCGTATGACGACGCGCTGTATCCGTATCTGAACGACGAGCTGGCGCTGATCCGTCGGCGCCTCGCCGCGCGGCGGCCGCTGCTGGGCATCTGCCTGGGCGCGCAGTTGATGGCGCGGGCGCTCGGCGCAACCGTGCGGCCGATGGCGCATGGCCGCAAGGAGATCGGCTTCGCGCCGCTGACCTTGACCGACGCCGGCCGCGATTCGCCGCTCGCGCCGCTGGCGCAAGGCCAGCCGGTGCTGCATTGGCACGGCGACCAGTTCGAGATCCCCGCCGGATGCGCCAGCCTCGCGACGACGCCGCTGTGCCCGCATCAGGCCTTCGCGGTCGAGGACTTCGCGCTCGGCCTGCAGTTCCATCTGGAAAGCGATCCGGCGCGGCTGGAGCAATGGCTGATCGGGCATGCCGGCGAGCTCGCGCAGGCGCGGGTCCCGCTGGACGCGCTGCGCAGCGACGCGAAGGCGCACGGGCCGGCGCTGCGCGCGGCCTTGGGCGATGTGATGGACCGCTGGATGGCGGGCTGGCGCGGCCGGGCCTGACGCCCGGGTCGGGCCGGCCGTCCACCAAGGCATCCGACCACGCGACGCGGGCGCATCGCCGGCGCCAGGCCCGTCGCAAGAGGCAGGCACGCAACAGGCGTTCAAGCGCATCGCCGGCATCAGGCGCACCGCCGCTCGGGCGCGCCGGCGGACAGCGCTCGCAGCGCGCCCAGCGAGCGCAGCGTCTTCAGGCCGAGGTCGCGCCAGTGCACCGTCGGCTGCGCCGCGAACAGGTCCGCGCCGCCCGCGAGCGCGTTGGGCAGCAGCGAAAGCAAGGGGCTCGGGCCCTCGTCCGCCGTCTGCACCAGGCGGTAGCGCGCCAGCACCTGCCGGTCGTCCTCGACCTTGACGATCAGCCCCGCCGGGCCGCTGCGGTCGGCGCGCGACTGCCACAGCGCCGCCGGCAGCGACTCGCGGATCGCCACCGCCTCGAAGGCGC
>NZ_VOSR01000561.1:0-9840 GCF_007997345.1 Mitsuaria sp. TWR114 | reverse complement strand
GACGCTGGAGGAACTGGCCGGACGGGCCGCGATCGCCTTCGAGAACGCGCGCCTGTATGGCGCGCTGCAGGCCGAGATCGTCGAGCGCCGGCAGGCCGAGGCCGGGCTGCTCGAGGCCAGCCGCCGCAAGGATGAATTCCTCGCGATGCTGTCCCACGAGCTGCGCAATCCGCTCGCGCCGATCCGCAGCGCGATCGAGGTGATGCGCGCGCTGGTGGTGCCGCAAGCGGGCGAGGAGGCTGCCGCGCGCGCCGATCGCGACGCCCGGCTCGCCCAGGCGCTCGCGGTGACCGACCGTCAGGCGCGTCACCTGACGCGCCTGGTCGACGAGTTGCTCGACGTCGCCCGCATCAGCCAGGGGAAGATCGTGCTCAAGACCGAGACACTGGACCTGCGCGATGTCGTGCGGCAGAGCCTGGAGGCGGTGCAGTCGCTGGTGGACCTGCAGCGCCAGGAACTGCGCCTGCAGTTGCCCGACCGGCCGGCGCGGGTCCGCGGCGATGCCGCGCGGCTGATCCAGGTCATCACCAACCTGCTGCACAACGCCAGCAAGTACACCGGCCCCGAAGGCCGCATCGAGTTGACGCTGGCGCGCGACGAGCCGGCCGATGGCGACAGCGATGACGACGGCCGCGCCGCGGCGTCGCGCGCGCCGGGCTTCACGCTGACCGTGCGCGACAACGGCCGCGGCATCCCCGCCTCGCTGCTGCCGCACGTCTTCGACCTCTTCGAGCAGGGCCCGCGCGGCCTCGATCGCAACCAGGGCGGCCTGGGCGTCGGGCTGACGCTGGTGCAGCGCTTGGTGCAGCTGCATCACGGCGAGGTCGAGGCGCGCAGCGACGGCCCCGGCCACGGCTCCGAGTTCGTGGTGCGCCTGCCCGCGGTGCAGGCGGACGAGGCGATGGACACGGTGCCGCCGGAGCCCGCAGCTGCGGCCAGCACCGCTCCGACCGGCGGCGCGGGGGCCGGTCGCGGCACGTCGGCGCCGCAGCCGCAGCCGCAGCCTCAGCCTCAGCCTCAGCAGGATGACGAGCCCTGCCACGTGCTGGTCGTCGACGACAACCGCGACGCGGCCGATTCGATGGCGGTGTTCCTCGAGCTGGCCGGCTTCGACACGCAGGTGGAGCTGGACGGCGCCCGCGCGCTGGACCTGGCCGCCGCCAGCGCGCCCGACGTGGTGCTGCTGGACATCGGCCTGCCCGGCCTGGATGGCTACGAGGTGGCCCGCCGGCTGCGCACCCTGCCCGGCGGCGATCGCTGCCTGCTGATCGCGCTGACGGGGTACGGCCAGCAGGACGACCGTCGGCGCGCGCACGAAGCGGGTTTCGATGTGCACCTGGTCAAGCCGGCGGACCCGGATGCGGTCGTCGAACTGATCCAGGAATGGCGGCTGCGTGCGCCCGCGGCCCTGCATTCCGAGGCCACGACGCGCTGAGCCCGCGCCATGGCGCCATGAAAAAAGGGGCTGCTCCCCGCAGCCCCTCTTCCGGTTCATCGACCCCGCGTGAGCGGGGCCGCCGCGCGGCGATCAGCCGTGCTTGGCATCGAAGAACTGTTCGTCCTCCGTGGAACCCTTCAGCGCCGCGGTCGACGCCTGCGCCTCGATCGTGGTGGTGACCGCGTCGAAGTAACCCGTGCCGACCTCGCGCTGATGCTTCACCGCGGTGAAGCCCTTTTCGGCGGCGGCGAATTCAGCCTCCTGCAGCTCGACGAAGGCGCTCATGTTGTTGCGCGCATAACCGTAGGCCAGGTTGAACATCGAGTAGTTCAGGCTGTGGAAGCCGGCCAGCGTGATGAACTGGAACTTGTAGCCCATCGCGCCCAGTTCGCGCTGGAACTTGGCGATGGTGGCGTCGTCCAGGTTCTTCTTCCAGTTGAAGCTCGGCGAGCAGTTGTAGGCCAGCAGCTTGCCGGGGAACTTCGCATGGATGGCCTCGGCGAAGGCCTTGGCGAAGGCCAGGTCGGGCTTGCCGGTCTCGCACCAGATCATGTCGGCGTAGGGCGCGTAGGCCAGGCCGCGGCTGATGGCCTGGTCCAGGCCGTTGCGGGTGCGGAAGAAGCCTTCGACAGTGCGCTCGCCGGTGCAGAAGGGCTTGTCGTTGTCGTCGATGTCGCTGGTCACCAGGTCGCCGGCCTCGGCGTCGGTGCGGGCCAGCAGCACGGTGGGCACGCCCATGGTGTCGGCGGCCAGGCGCGCCGCGACCAGCTTGGCCACCGCTTCACGCGTCGGGACCAGCACCTTGCCGCCCATGTGGCCGCACTTCTTGGCGGCGGCGAGCTGGTCCTCGAAGTGCACGCCCGCGGCGCCCGCGTCGATCATGCCCTTCATCAGCTCGAAGGCGTTCAGCACGCCGCCGAAGCCGGCTTCCGCGTCCGCCACGATCGGGGCGAAGTAGTCGATGTCGTTCTTGCCTTCGCTCCACTGGATCTCGTCGGCGCGCTTGAAGGTCGCGTTGATGCGCTTGACCACCTTCGGCACCGAGTCCACCGAGTACAGCGACTGGTCGGGGTACATCTCGCCATTGCTGTTGGCGTCGCCGGCGACCTGCCAGCCGGACAGGTAGATCGCCTTCAGCCCGGCCTTGACCTGCTGCATGGCCTGGTTGCCGGTGAGCGCGCCCAGCGAGTTGACGAAGGGCTCGGTGTTGACCAGGTTCCAGAGCTTCTCGGCGCCGCGCTTGGCCAGCGTGTGCTCGATCGGCAGCGAACCGCGCAGCCGCACCACGTCGGCGGCGGAGTAACCGCGCTGGATGCCCTTCCAGCGGGGGTTCTCGGCCCAGTCCTTCTCGAGGGCGGCAATTTGTTGTTCGCGGGTCAAGGTCGTCATGGTGAGCTCCTGTGGGGAATGAAGTTGCTGGAGAAAACGAAAACCGATGGGCTCAAATCTAGGCGCCTTGACCGCCACCGTGTCGGCGTATGTCTTATATAAGACTGAATTTTTTATCCATACAAATCAATCACTTGCAAACAAGAAACCGGATTGTGAGAGTGGCTCTTCCATCATGAGAAATCTTGCGGCGGTGCAGCACGGGAGCTTTTTGCATGCCGACAAACTCTTTTCATGATCTGAAATTACCCGGGCGGCGATGGGAATCCGCAAGCCGGAAATCCGGCCAAGAAAAAGGGGCGCCCTTTTCGGGGCGCCCCTTTTGCGGAGACCGGTCCGGTCAGTCGAGCTTGAGCTTCTGCGTCTCGACGACCTTCTTGTAGACCGCGTATTCGGCCTTGATCTGCTCGCTGAACTGCTCCGGCGAGTTGCCGATCACGATCGAGCCGGTTTCCTCGATGCGCTTCCTGACCTCGGGCATGTCGACGGTCTTGCGCGCGGCCTCGTTGATCTTGGCCACGACCTCCTTGGGCAGGTTCTTCGGGCCGAGGATGCCGTAATAGGCCATGCGGTTGACCGGCTCCAGGCCCAGTTCCTTGAAGGTGGGCACGTTGGGCAGCACGGCCAGGCGCTGCGGCGCGGCCACGGCGATGGCCACCAGGCGGCCGTCCTTGATGAACGGGAGCGCGGACGGCAGGTTGTCGAAGATCATGCACCTGGCCCGCGACGGTGTCGTTCAAGGCCGGGCCGGCGCCGCGGTACGGGATGTGGGTGACGAAGACGCCGGTCAGGCTCTTGTAGAGCTCCATCTGCAGGTGGCCGATGCCGCCGGTGCCGGAGGTCGCATAGCTGTACTTGCCGGGGCTCTTCTTCAGTTCGGCGATGAAGGCCTTGTAGTCCTTGGCGGGGAAGGACGGATGGACCGCGATGACGTTGGGCGTGGCCGCGAGGTTCACGATCGGCGTGAAGTCGGTCAGCGGGTTGTACGGCGTCTTCGGATTGATCGCCGGGTTGGTGGCCGTGGTGGACACGGTGGCCACGCCCAGCGAGTAGCCGTCGGGCGCGGACTTGGCGGTGTCGTTGGCGCCGATGATGCCGCCGCCGCCGGCCTTGTTCTCGACGACCATGGTCTGGCCCAGCGGACCGGCGATGTGCTGCGCGACCACGCGCGCCACGATGTCGGTGGTGCCGCCCGGCGCGAACGGGACGACCAGCTTGACCGGCTTGGTGGGATAGGACTGGGCCAGCGCCGCGGCGCAGGACAGCGTCAGCGTGCCCAGCAGCAGGCCGCGTTGGAGGATCGAGCGACGGTTCATGAGCTCCTCGTCTTCTGAAGGATTGGGGGATCGGAACAGCTTAAGTATCTCGTCGGCGCGCTCGCGCTAGCGGAACTACGTAGAGACCTCGCCGGCGGGGCGGGAAAGCGCTGGCACACTCGGACGCCCCCTTCGAGTCTTCCGATGCTGCTGCTGTTGCCTGACTTCCTGCTGATCGTCGCCGGCTTCGTGCTGTGCCGGTACACGCCGCTGGACCGCCCGGTCTGGGAAGCGGCCGAGAAGCTGGTGTACTTCCTGCTGTTCCCGGTGCTGCTGTTCAACTCGATCTCGCGCAGCAGCCTGTCGCCGGGCGACACGATGGCGCTGATGGGCGGCGGGCTGGGCGTGATGCTCAGCGGCATTGCGCTGGCCTTCGCGCTGCGCTGGGTGCCGGGCGTCGACGCGAGGACGCATGCCTCCGGCGCGCAGGTGGCCTTCCGCTTCAACTCCTTCGTCGCGCTCGCGCTGGCCGAGCGGCTGCATGGCGCGCAGGGCGTGGCGTGGATCGCGATGATCGTCGCGGTGTGCGTGCCGGTGGCCAATGTCGCGGCGGTCTATCCGCTGGCCCGGCATGGCGGGCACGGCTACCTGCGCGAGCTGGCGCGCAATCCGCTGATCGTGTCGACGCTGGCCGGCCTGGCCGCCAACCTCACCGGGCTGCGCCTGCCGGAGCCGGCGGCGATCTCGCTGCAGAAGATCGGCTTGGCGGCGCTGCCGCTGGGGTTGATGGCGGTGGGCGCGGGACTGCGGCTGGGGGCGCTCAAGGATGCGCCGTGGCTGGCGAGCGCCCTGCTCGCGATCCGGCACCTGGTGCTGCCGGTGATCGCGCTGGCGATCGGCCATGCGCTCGCGCTGCCCGCGCCGCAGGCAGCCCTGCTGCTCGCCTTCGCGGCGATGCCGACGGCCTCCAGCGCCTACGTGCTGGCCGTGCGCATGGGCGGCAACGGCCCGTTCGTGGCGGGGCTGGTGACCGTCTCCACGCTGCTGGGGATGATCGTGCTGCCGCTGTGGTTGGCGCTGGGGATCGCGGCGCGCTGAGTACGGCTCGCCGCGCGGTGGCGGCGAGCCGTCCGTTCAAGGTCGATCGCGATCGGAACGCTGCTCACGCCGGGCCGATCCGCGCCGTGCGAGCCATCGACCAGCCACCACGGCGCCAACCGCGATCAGGCACTGGTCGACGAGGAATCGCGGCATCGACGTCCGCGCCTCCGCGCCTGCGTCAAAGGACGCGCCGAGCCCGACGAGGAGGACGCCCAGAGCGCCCCAACCCCACGAGCGATGGCCCGTGGCCCCTCGTACGAAGGCCGCGACGTAGCAGGTGGCGCCCAGTGACAGCAGCAGCGACCCGAATTGAGCCACGGGATTACCGGTTGACGCGATGACGGTCGTCCGCGCGGCTGGCCAGCTCGTTTCCGGTGAGCATCATGCCGGAGCCAAAAATGAAGGATCCCAGCTTTCCGGCAGCGCTGATCGTTCCGCCCAAACCGGAATACAGCACCGCTGCGGTCAAGCCAATGGCCGATGGATTGGACGATGAGCGCCAGTAGGCAATGCCGCCCACGATTCCTGATCCGATGCCCACGGCCAGTGGCCCCCAGCCTCCGTGCACCTGATCGATCTCTTCGTGTGTCAATTCGAGAATCATGCATCTGCTCCTCGGGCAGGACCATCCCGCCCGCAAGTGCATCTTCCCGACTGGAGGCGCCGGGAACCATCCTGGATTCCTCGTCGCACGTCGATGCCAGACACCGACTGGAATGTCTACTTGTGCCGCGGCGCCAGCGCCCAGGCCACGGCCTGGCGCGCCAGCGCCGCGGTGGCATCGATGACGGGCGCGCCCGCCGCCGCGGCGTCCAGCACGAGGGGGATCTCGGTGCAGCCCAGCACGATCGCCCGCGCGCCGATGCCCAGCTGCCGGATCGCCCGCAGCACCCGCAGCCCGCTGCCGGGTTGCAGCGCCAGGTCCATCACCACGACATCGGGCTGGGTCCGCGTGATCGTCTCGATCGCGGAGGCCTCGCAGGCCGCCTCGCCCACCACCTGGATCCGGCGTTCTCGCGCCAGCAGCGCCTGCAGCTGCGCCCGGATGGTGATGGACCCTTCGACGATGACGACGTTCATGATCGGTCTCCCTGTTTCATTCAGTTTCTTCGGACGCCGCGCGCCGGAGGAGTCGGCGACCACCGGCCCCGCTGTGCGTCGAATCGCGCAGCGCGTGTCAGCCATTCCTGACACGCCTCCCCCCGGGCGCCGTGGGGCGTGAACGGCGTCACGAAATCGGGGGGGAGGCGGTGGGTGAAGGGGCGCTGAGGCGCGTCGGGCGGCGGCCGGCCCCGCGCCGGACAGGTCTTGCGGACCTTTGGGACAATCGCGCCCCATGAATCCCAAGAAGCAACGGATCGTCGTCGGGCTGTCCGGCGGCGTTGATTCCGCCGTGTCCGCCTGGCTGCTCAAGCAGGCGGGCCATGAGGTCGTCGGCATCTTCATGAAGAACTGGGAAGACGACGACGACAGCGAGTACTGCTCCTCCAACATCGACTTCGTCGACGCGGCGGCGGTGGCCGACGTGATCGGCATCGAGATCGAGCACGTCAACTTCGCCGCCGAGTACAAGGACCGCGTCTTCGCCGAGTTCCTGCGCGAGTACCAGGCCGGCCGCACGCCCAACCCGGACGTGCTGTGCAACGCCGAGATCAAGTTCAAGGCCTTCCTGGACCACGCGATGCGGCTGGGCGCCGAGAAGATCGCCACCGGCCATTACGCCCGGGTGCGCGAGCAGGACGGCCAGGTGCAGCTGCTCAAGGGCCTGGATCCGCTCAAGGACCAGAGCTACTTCCTGCACCGGCTCAACCAGGCGCAGCTGCGCAAGACGATGTTCCCGGTCGGCGAGCTGCCCAAGACCGAGGTGCGCCGGCTGGCCGAGGAGATCGGGCTGCCCAATGCGAAGAAGAAGGACTCGACCGGCATCTGCTTCATCGGCGAGCGGCCCTTCCGCGAGTTCCTCAACCGCTACCTCTCCCACAAGCCCGGCCCGATCAAGGACGAGCGCGGCCGCAAGCTGGGCGAGCACGTCGGCTTGTCCTTCTACACGCTGGGCCAGCGCCAGGGGCTGGGCATCGGCGGCGTGAAGGAGAAGGGCGCGCCGCGCGGCGGCGGCGAGCACGAGCCCTGGTTCGTCGCCCGCAAGGACCTGGCGAGCAACACGCTGGTGGTCGTCCAGGGCCACGACCACCCGCTGCTGCAGAGCCGCGGTCTGGTGGCGCAGGACCTGAGCTGGACCGGCCAGGCGCCGGCCTTCGGCGGCTTCGGCGCCAAGACCCGCTACCGGCAGGCCGACGCGCCCTGCGCGCTGACCCCCGGCGAGGGCCAGCATCCGCCTGGACTTCCCGCAGCCGCAATGGGCGGTCACGCCCGGCCAGAGCGCGGTGCTCTACGACGGCGACGTCTGCCTGGGCGGCGGCGTCATCGCGGAAGCGATCGCGTAGTCCGAAGGCCGCGTCCGCTGGCGGGCCGTCCCGCGTGCCCAGCCGACCGGGGCCGGCGCGGCGGCGGTCCGCTGCCCGTTGCACGCCCGCCGCAGCTCATCCAGCGATTCGGGGCACTCGTCGCATGGCCGGAACCGCCGCGGCCGGTGTCCCATGACAATGCGCACCTTCCCTGCCGGACGTCGCCTGTGGCACGCTGGCGTGTTGCCGCCTCGCCTGGATGGACCCCTTGGATCGTCTGCTCGCCCGCATCGCCCAGCCCGCCTTCGTGCTGCGCATTGCCGCCCTGGCGATCTGTCTGCTGGAGCTGGGCTCGGCGGTCTGGGGCCTGATGGGCAACGCGACCGAGCCCTACGACGGCGTCCTGGCCAGCCTCTACCGCCGCACCGGCGGCGACACCCACGACGCGCCCTTCGTGCTCACCTGCCTGGCGCTGGTGATGCTGTTCGCGTGGCACTTCTGGCGGCTGGCGCGCCAGCAACACCTGGACCTGCCGCCGGCCGACGCGCTCGCCCGCGTGCTGCTGCTGGACGTGCTGGCGCTGCTGGTCACGCCGGGGCTGCCCTTCCTCGTGACCGTGCTGGCGGCGCTGCTGCTGAACGTGCGGCGCGCCTTCAATTTCGCGCTCGCGCAGGTCGTGATCAGTGTGGCGCTGTACTGGCTGCTGCCCAGCGAGGCCCAGCGGCTCGAGCAGCTCCAGCCCGACCTGCCCTGGTGGCTGAACAGCCTGGGGCTGTCGATGTCGATGGTGGCGCTGCACGGCATGGCCTTCGGCCTGGGCCGGCTGGCCGCGGCGGAGGCCGAGCGCAGACGCTGGTTCCAGGCCATGCTGGCCGAGAAGGAATCGGGCGAGCGGCTGCAGATCGAGCAGCTGCGTTATGCCGAGCGCCTGCACATGGCGCGCGAGTTGCACGACGTGATGGGGCATCACCTGACCGCGCTCAACCTGCACCTGCAGCTGAGCGAGGCGCTGCTGCGCCGCCACGACGAGCCCGGCGCCGCGCAGGCGGTCGAGAAGGCCAAGCTGGGCGCGGCGGGGCTGCTGGCGGAGGTCCGCGCGGCGGTATCGCGCGAACGGGAGAGCCAGCGCATCAACCTCGAGGCCGCGCTGCGCACGCTGGCCGACGGCATCGCCAGCACGCAGATCGAGCTGGCGCTGGACCCGGTCGCGCAGGACCTGACGCCGCGCTGCGCGCACGCGCTGCTGCGCTGCGTGCAGGAGGCGGTGACCAACGCGGTGCGCCATGCCGGCGCGACGCGGGTGCGCGTCAGCCTGGAGGCGGTGGACGAATCCGGTCCGCAGGTCCGGGTGCGGGTTGACGACAATGGCCGCGGCACGCGCAAGCTGCGCGAGGGCAACGGCCTCAAGGGCATGCAGGAACGCATGGCCGAACTGGGCGGGACGATGCAGGTGCTGCGGCATCACCCCGGATTCCTGATCGAACTGAACTGCCCGCGGCGCGCCTGAACCGGGATTGCGCCATCCAGCAAGGAGACGACATGAGCGACAACACGATCAAGCTGCTGCTGGTGGAAGACCAGCAACTGGTGCGCGAGGGGCTGAAGGGCCTGCTGGCGCTGCACGACGACATTCGCCTGGTGGGCGAGGCGTCGGACGGCGCGGAGGCGCTGGAGTTGCTGGCGCGCGAGCAGCCGGACGTGATCCTGTCGGACATGCGGATGCCGCGGCTGGACGGGATCGGGCTGATCCGGGCGCTGGCGGCGCGGGCGCTGAAGATCCCGGTGGTGCTGCTGACCACCTTCGACGACACGGCGGCTTTCGACGAGGCGGTGCGCGCGGGGGCGCGCGGGTCCTGCTGAAGGCGATCAGCCCGGACACGCTGGTGCAGGCGCTGCGCGACGTGGTGGGTGGCTCGACGGCGCTGCGTCCGCTGCTGACCGAGCGCATGGAGCGCGCGCCGGTGGAGCGCGCCTTCGCGGCGACGGCGGAGCCCGAGCCGCTCAGCCCCAAGGAGCTGCAGGTGCTGCGCCTGGTGGCCAGCGGCCGCAGCAACACCGAGATCGCCGCGCTGCTGGGCAACAGCGAAGGCGTCATCAAGAACCACTGCTCCGCGGTGTTCGCGAAGATGGGCGTCCGCGACCGCACGCAGGCCGTGCTGCGCGCGATCGATCTGGGCTGGATCTGACCTCGCGATGTTCGCGAAGAAGAGCATCCTTGACCGCACGCAGGCGGTGCTGCGCGCGATCGATC
>NZ_VOSR01000560.1:0-1519 GCF_007997345.1 Mitsuaria sp. TWR114 | reverse complement strand
CGCCGCGATCGCGATGGCCTGGCGCGCGCGCTTCGGCTCCGACATCGTCATCGACCTGATCGGCTACCGCCGGCTCGGCCATTCGGAAAGCGACGTGCCGGCGCTGACGCGACCGCGCATCCATGCGCTGACGCAGTCGCACCCGACCATCGTCGATCGCTACGCCGCGGCGCTGCGCGCTGACCGCGTGGTGCCGCCCGACACCGACCTGGCCTCGCACGTGACGCGTAGCCGGGTGCGGGCCCACCAGGCCTTCTCCGATCCCGCGCTGCCGGCCGAGGACGAGACGCCGTCGCCGCTGCGCCGGCCGGGCGCGGTGCCGGCCCTGGACGCGGCCGGCGTGCAGGCGCTGATCGATCCGATGACGCGGCTGCCCGACGGCTTCGAGCCGCATGCGATGGTGCGCATGCTGGTCGACCACTGGCGCCGCATGGCCGGCCTGGCCGAGCCGCCGCTGCGGGCCGACTGGTGCTTCGCCGAGAACCTGGCCTACGCCACCATCCTGCGCGGCGGACTGAACGTGCGGGTCTCCGGCATGGACGTGCGCCGCGGCACCTTCCTGCACCGCCAGGCGGTCTGGACCTCGCAGGAGGCTGGCGGCGCGCGCGACGGCACGGCCGCGGAGTTCGTGCCGCTGCGCCAGGTGGCGGCCGGCGACGGCCCCAGCGGCCGCTTCGACATCCACAACTCGCCGCTGTCCGAGGAGGCGGTGCTGGGCTTCGAGTACGGCTACAGCGTCGGCGCCGCACGCACGCTGACGGTGTGGGAAGCGCAGTTCGGCGACTTCGTCAACGGCGCCCAGGTCTTCGTCGACCAGTACATCAGCTCGGGCGAGGAGAAGTGGGGCGACACCTCCTCGCTGGCGGTGCTGCTGCCGCATGGCAACGAGGGCATCGGGCCGGACCACTCGAGCGGCTACCTGAGCCGCTTCCTGCAGCTGTGCGGCGAGGACAACCTGCGCGTGGCCTGCCCGTCGACGGCGGCGCAGTGGTTCCACCTGCTGCGCCGGCAGGCCTTCGACACGCTGCGCAAGCCGCTGATCGTGATGTCGCCCAAGGGCACGCTCTATTGGGAGAAGGCCTCGCACGCCGGGATCGACGAGCTGACCGGGGGCAGCTTCCAGACGGTCATCGACGACACGACGGTCGAGGACCCGCGCCAGGTCGAGCGCCTGCTGCTGTGCAGCGGCAAGGTCTATTACGACCTGGACCGCGGGCGGCGTTCGGTCGCGCGGGCGGACCTGGCGGTGGCGCGGATCGAGCAGTTCTATCCGTTCCCGGCGCAGGCGCTGGAGGCCTTGCTGGCGCGGTATCCGGCGCTGGTGGAAATCACCTGGGTGCAGGAGGAGCACCGGCAGCAGGGCGCCTGGTCCTTCATCCGCGAGCAGATGGATGAGCTGCTGCCGCCGCATGCGCGGCTGCGCTGCGTGGCGCGACGGCCGAACGGCTCGGGCGCCACCTCCTCGCACGCCATCCATCAACTGGAGCAGGTCGAGTTGGTCGCCCGCGCGCTGGGCGAG
>NZ_VOSR01000056.1:0-6790 GCF_007997345.1 Mitsuaria sp. TWR114 | reverse complement strand
AAGCTGCGCGCGGCGCGCCATCTGCACTGCTCCTACCTGGCCGTCGAGGCCGGCGAGCCGCTGGCGTATGTCGTCAGCCTGCCGGTCGACGATGGGCAACTGCCGGCCCTGGATGCGCCGGAGGTCGCGCCGGCGCGTGCGCCGCGCACGCTGTACCTGCACGACCTGGCGGTGTCGCCGGCGGGGCGCTCGCGGCAATTGGGCCGCAAGCTGTTGCGGCAGGTGGTGAACCGCGCGCAGGACATGGGCCTGGCGCAGATCGCGCTGGTGGCGGTGCAGGGCTCGCGCGAGTACTGGCAGCGCCAGGGTTTCGCCGCCGCGGACGCGCCTTCGGGCTCCGCGCTGGCGCAGAAACTGGCCAGCTTCGGCCCCGGGGCGACCCTGATGCGAAGGGCGCTCGGACCCGTCTGAGGGGGCGCGATAATCCCGCCCCATGACCCTGACCCCGGGAGGCGCGGACGACGCTCTGCGCGACGATCTCCCCGAACCCTCTTTCGAAGACCATTTCCGCGAAGGCCAGCTCCCGCAGGACTCCCTCCTGTGGTGGCAGCTGGAACGCAACGAGGCCCTGCTGGCCGCGCAGCGCGCGCTCTTCCATGGCCCGTCCACGCTGGTGCGGCTGCGCGTCTGGGTGTTCATCGAGCTGATGAGCCTGCCGCACTCGCGGCTCTCGCGCGACGACCTGAACCGCCATTTCCACCTGCTGCGCGACGAGGCGCTGGAGCTGGTGCTCAAGCGCCTGCGCGACGCGCAGCTGCTGCTCTGGGACGCGTCCAACCAGCAGTACGGCGTGACGCCGCTGGCGCAGCAGCTGATGGCGATGGTCTCGCCGCTGACGCAAGGCCAGGCCGCTGACGAGGACGGCGACCTGGCCGGCCTGCTCGCCAATGTGGCCGGCGCGCAGCAGCTCGGCACGCTGGAGCCGGCCCAGCTGCAGCATCTGCTGGCGCAGCTCTCGCGGCTCTACAACGAATTCGCCGACGCGATCGCCTCGGGCTCCGAGTTCCACCTGCGCCGCGCGCGCATGCGCTTCGAGCGCGCGCTCAAGCTGGTCGAGCGCGCCAGCGAGGCGCTGTCCGCGATCATCCGGCAGGCCGAGAACGACGGCAACGCGCGCCTGGAGCGCCTGGCGCGCGAGCTCGGCCTGGCGCAGGCGCGGCTGCTGGCGATGGCCAGCCAGTTCAACCGCGCGCTGCAGCAGGCCGACCGCCAGCGGGTGACGCTGGGCTCCACCGGCATCACGACGACCGACGTGCGGCGCTGGCTGCAGGAGGTCCCGTTCCTGGAAAACCTGGCGCTGGGCGCGCTGTCTCGGCCGGTGCATCCGGTCTTCGTCGCGCAGCATGAACTGCTGGACGGCTGCGAGGCCGAGTTCGAGCGCGACCGCCCGGTGCCGCCCACGCCCGAGCCGCTGCCCAGCGGCCTGGCCGCGCCGCCGGGCGAGCTGGCCGTGATGAGCCTGCCGCCGGAGATGGCCCAGTTGCAGGCGCTGCTGGGCCGCTGGAGCGGCGACGGCGTGCCGATGAACGACCTGCGTCCCGCGGTGCTGGGCGGCAGCTACGCGCGCGCGGCGTACCGCGCGCAGCTGCTGCCGCTGCTGGGTGATCCGCAGGCGCAGCATCTGGCCGGCGCGACCGGCGACATGGCGCGCCAGCCGTGGCGCGTGCGCTGGTCCGCCGAACAGGGCGAGATCGATGACGAGCACGTCCGCTGGATGAGCCAGGGCGTGCTGCACTCGACGGAGGTCGAGCCGCCGGCCGAGCCCGAGCCCGAACCCAAGTGGCGCCCGCCCGAGGAAACGCCCAAGCGCGGCCGCCGCAAGGCGGCGGTCGCCGGCACCGAGAGCGCTGCGGCCGTTGCTACCGCCGAGGCGGCCGACACCGCCGCCAGCACCGTACCCGAACCCGCCGAACCTGCCGTCGACACCAGCGTCGACGCCGAACCGCCTTCCCAGTCATGAGCAATCAACTCGACGATGCCGCCCAACTGGCGGCTCAACTGCTGGCGCGCCGCTGGCTGCCGCGCAACCAGCCGCTGGTGCGCCGCGCGCTGATCGACCAGGAGCTCTGGCGCGCGGTCAACGAGCGCGTCGCCGCCGTGGGCCTGCGCGTGGTGGACAACGTCTACGCCGACCACATCACGCTGGCGATGCTGCGTCCGGCCGAGGTCGCCGTGTTCGGCGAGACCGGCCTGGCCTCCAACAACAACCTGGACCTGCCGCGCGACGGCGTGGCGCTGCTGGTGGTGGTGTGGGCGCTGATCGTGCTGCCCAAGCGCCAGCGCCAGCTCGCGCGCGCCGAGGAGGCCGCGGAGGGGCAGGGCGAGATGTTCGCCAAGGACAAGCCGCTGCCCAGCGCCGCGAGCAGCGCGCCGACGCTGTCCTACCGCAGCCTGCTGGCCGACTTCGGCAACCAGCTGGGCAAGAAGATGCGGCTGGACGCCAACCTCAAGCTGCTGGAGCGCCAGGGCTTCATCACCCGCAAGGGCGAGGACATCTGCGAGGGGCCGCTGCTGGACCTGCTGCTGGACTACGACACGCTCGCGCCGCGCATCCTGGACGGCGCGCTGGCCGACGTGCTGGCGCGCAGCACCGATGCCGAATCCGGCCCGATGCTGAATGCCATCCTGGCCGCCCGCCACAACGAAGAATCCGACCTGAGCGACGCCTGATGTTTCACCTGCAATCCCTGGAACTGCTGCACTGGGACTACTGCCGCCGCGTCTCGATGCCGCTGGACGGCAACATCATCACCATCGCCGGGCCCAATGGCTCGGGCAAGACCACGTTGCTCGACGCGATGCGGACGCTGCTGGGGCTGGAGTGCTCCGGCGGCCGCACCTACAAGACCTACGCCCGCCATGCCAACGCCGAGCACGCCTGGCTGCGCGCGCTGGTGGACAACCGCCCGCGCGGTCGCCAGAACAGCAGCCGGCCGTTCGCGAGCTCGCTGCTGTACGCGGACCAGGTGACCCTGGCCTGCCGCATCTCGCGCCAGGGCGGCGACTGGGTGCGCCGCTACATCCTGGTCGACGGCGTGCATGAGATCGAGGAGCTCGACACCAAGGCCGACAAGGACTGGCTGGGCATCGAAGCCTGGAAGAAGCGCCTGGAGGCCGCCGGCCTGACGCGCGCCATCGGCCGCGTGCTGGCGCTGGAGCAAGGCCAGACGGACCGCCTGTGCGAGCTCTCCCCCAAGGAGCTGCTGCGCCTGGTGTTCGAGGTCTTCGGCGACCAGGAAGTGCTGGACCGCTACGAGCTGGCGCGCAACCACCAGCAGCAGCTGGTCAAGGAAGTCGAGCAGGCGCAGCACGAGCTGTCGCATGCGCAGGCGCAGCTGTCCGACCTGTCCAACCGCGTCAACAGCTACCAGCAGTACCAGCTGCGGCTCAAGGAGCGCGAGCGCCTGGCCACCGAGGTCGTGCCGGTGCTGCAGTGGAGCGAGCAGCGCCAGCGCACCGCGCAGCAGCTGCGCGAGCTGCACCGGCAGCGGCTGTTCGCGCGCTCCGACGAGCGCGGCATCAGCGACAAGCGCGCGCAGCTGCTGGCGCTGTTCAAGGCGCAGGAGGCGGCCAAGGACAAGCTGGCCGACCTGGAGCAGCAGCGCAAGGAAGCGCGCCAGGCCTTCGAGGCGGCGCGCGACGGCGAGCGCCCGATGGAGCAGCTCGCCAAGCGCGAGGACGACCTGAAGGCGTTGGCCGCGGTCGAGACCGATGGCGCGGCGCTGACGGCCAAGCTCGAGGAACTGGGCACGCGCCAGCATCAGCTGCGCGAGAGCTTCACGCGCCAGAACGACCAGCAGCGCAAGGCGCAGCAGGCGATGGACGAGCTGACCGGGCACCGCGTGCCGCCGCCGCCGGCGGAGGTCACGCGTTTTCGCAAGGCGCTGGACGAGGCCGGCATCGCGCACCACGTGCTGGCCGACGCGATCGACATCGCCGACGACGCGTGGCGCGCCGCGGCCGAGGGCTTCCTGCGGCCGTCGCGCTGGGTGGTGGTGCTGGCCCGCGCCAGCGACGAAAGCCAGGCCTACCGCATCGCCTCGCGCGAGCGCTACCGGCATTACGTGGTCGCCGACGGCGAGCATGCGCCGGCGGTGAGCCCGAAGGACAGCCTGCTGTCGGTGCTGAAGTTCAACGCCAAGGCGCCGGGCTGGCTGCTGCGGCAACTGGCCTCGATCCGCTGCGTCGCGGACACCGAGAAGGGCGCCCAGACCGGCGGCGAGTGGATCACCACCGAGGCCTACTACCGCGATGGCCGCGGCGGCCGCAGCCTGTGGGTCGAGCCGCGCGAGTACCAATTCGGCGACTCCGCGCTCGATGCGCGGCGCGCCTCGCTGGACAAGGAGCTGACGCGCTACGACCTGGAGCTGTCCAAGCTCGCCAAGGAGCAGCTCGAGATCGAGCGCCAGCTCAAGGACGCGCAGCGCGCGGCGCAGGGCCACAAGGCGGCGCAGGAGCTGGTCGAGCGGGCCGAGGAATTTGCCGAGCGCGCGCGCGCCTGCCGGGCCTGCGCCAGTCGCGCATCGAGGCGGCGACGCGCATGGCCGCGCTGGACCAGGAGCACGACCGGACCGTGGCCGCGGCCACCCGCACCGAGCGCGACTACGAGTCCGCCCAGGCCAGCCTCAAGGCCAGCGAGGACAACGTGCTGCGCGCCGAGCGCGACTGGGCCGGCAAGCGCGACGACCTGATCGCCACCGCCCGTGCCTCGCGCGAAGCGCGGGCGAAGTTCCCCGCCGCCTGGGTGCATCCGATGCGGCTGCAGGCGCTGCGCGACGAGTTCGAGAACGCCAAGCAGGCGGAGATCGCCTCGCGCCATGTGCAGCAGGAACTGGACACCGGCGTGTGGGAGACCGATGCCGGCGTGCAGGAGCGCCATGCGCGGATGCAGGTCGCGGTGCTGGAGCAGACCACACAGCTGGACGACCGCCGCGCGAGCAACGAGATGGCGCGCATCGCCGCGTTCAACGCGCGCGAGCGCTACATCGACGTGCTGCGCGCGACGGTGCGGCGCTACAAGAAGAATGTGCAGGAGCTGGGCGAGCTCGCCGGCGTGCATGCGCAGGCCGAGCTGCCGCACCTGGACAACGACGACACGGTGCTGGCGCAGGCCGGGCTGCACGTGAAGTTCAACTTCGACGGCAAGGGCGAAGTGGGCCTCAACGACGGCGAGGCCTCGGGCGGGCAGCAGGTGCTCAAGAGCCTGATCCTGCTGGTGGGATTGATGAAGGACGACGACGCGCCGGGCGGCTTCGTCTTCATCGACGAGCCCTTCGCCCACCTGGACGTGCGCAACATCCAGCTGGTGGGCCACTTCCTGAAGAGCACGCGGGCGCAGTACCTGCTGACGACGCCGATCACGCACAACGTCGAGGTCTTCGAGCCGTCGGAGATCACGCTGGTGACCAGCAAGAAGCCGCGCGGCGAGCGCTGGGCGCCGCCGATCGCGGTGCTGGCGCGGCGGCCGGAGAAGTCGGTTTACGGCTGAGCGCGCGGGCGCGGCGACGTCACGGACCGGCCTGTCGACCACGATGGGGCCGGGCGTCCCGATTGCCCGCGCTGCGGCGTGTCGACGCGCGCCCGCGCGGCGCATGCCGGCATTTCCCCTTCCGTCGAGGGGGCGGTGGCACCCGATCCGGCCATGCGCGACGAGGATGTCGATTTCGCGCGCCGCCGTTCGTCGTGCAGGACGTGGCCGTGAGCCGCGTGATCAACCGGAGTGACCGCAATGAACTATGTGGATGGATATGTGATCGCCGTGCCCACCGCCAAGCGCGAGGCCTATCGCCAGCTGGCGCAGGAGGCCTCGGCGGTGTTCAAGGACCACGGCGCGCTGCAGGTCGTGGAGTGCTGGGGCGACGACGTGCCCGAGGGCAAGGTGACCTCGTTCCCGATGGCGGTGCAGCGCAAGCCCGACGAGACGGTGGTCTTCTCCTGGATCGTCTGGCCGTCGCGCCAGGTGCGCGACGAGGGCATGAAGAAGTCGATGGAGGACCCGCGCATGAACCACGATCCGGCGAGCATGCCGTTCGACGGCCAGCGCATGATCTTCGGCGGCTTCGAGGTCATCGTCGAGGCTTGAGCAAGGGCGTCCGCGCGCCGCCGCGCCGCCTGCCGGGCGCCGCTGGTGCGGGCTCGCGCCCTTTCCGCGACGGGGCCGGATTAGCGCCGGCTCGAGAACTCCTTCGACAGCCAGGCGCGGAGCTCGTTCAGGCCGCGCTTCGATCCGTGGGCCGGCGGCCAGGTGAGGAAGTAGCCGTTCCCCGAGCCGACCTGGGCGCCGAACGGCGTCACGAGCATGCCGTCCGCCACCAGCTCCTGCAGCATCCGCGGGTCGGCGATGGCCACCCCCTGTCCGCGCATGGCCGCCGACAGGGCCAGGTCCAAAGTGTCGAAGACATGGCCGCTGGCGCCGTCGACGCCCTCGACGCCGGCGCCGTCCAACCAGCGTCGCCATTCGCGCCGCTCGGGGCCGGGATGCAGCAGCTCGACCTTGGCCAGGTCGGCGGGCGTCTTCAATCGCGTCGCCATGGCCCGCGAGCACATCGGCGTGAGCCGCTCGCGCATCAATAGCACCTGATCGACGTCGGGCCAGCGACCGTGCCCGTGGGCAATGATCGCGTCGACGCTGGAGCGCGCGAAGTCCGGCGCATCGGTCCAGTTGGTGGAGATGCGCAGTTCGAGGTCGGGCAGGGCCTGGCGCAGGCGAGGCAGGCGCGGCAGCAGCCAGCGGGCCGCGAGCGTGGGCGGCACCTGGAGATTGATCACCGCCGCCTGCCGACGGATCGCC
>NZ_VOSR01000559.1:0-4411 GCF_007997345.1 Mitsuaria sp. TWR114 | reverse complement strand
GTCATCGACGACCGCACCGCCTACGGCCAGGGCGTCGCCCAGGAGTTCACCGCCCAGGCCAACAAGCTGGGCCTGAAGGTGGTGGCCAAGGAATTCACCAACGACAAGGCGACCGACTTCAGCAGCATCCTGACCGCCGTCAAGGCCGCCAAGCCGGACGCCGTGTTCTACGGCGGCTACTCCGCGCAGGGCGGCCCGATGCTGCGCCAGATGCGCGGCCTGGGTATCACCGCGCCGCTGCTGGGCGGCGACGGCATCTGCTCGACGGAGACCGCGACGCTGTCGCAGATCACGACCGAGCTGAACGCCTACTGCACCCAGGGCGGCGCGCTGATCGACCGCAGCGACAAGGGCAAGAAGTTCCTCGAGAAGTACAAGGCCGAGTTCAAGCGCGATCCGCTGACCTATGCCGCGGCCTTCTACGACGGCGCCTACCTGCTGGCCGGTGCGATGGAAGCGACGCAGTCCACCGATCCGAAGAAGGTCGGCGAGCACCTGGCCAAGTCGAGCTACGCGGGCGTGGCCGGCGAGTACGCGTATGACGACAAGCACGACCTGAAGTCGTCCGCCGTCACCGTGTTCACCTTCAAGGGCAAGGACGTCGTGCCGCTCAAGAGCCTGTGATCTCTGGCTCCCTCTCCCGCTTGCGGGAGAGGGTAGGGGTGAGGGCCAGCGTCCTTGTCAGGCCTTCACGCCCAGTTCCCGCAGCCGTTCCTCGAGGTACTCGTGGGCGGTGTAGCGGTCCGACAGGACGACGTCCTCACGCGGATGCAGGAACAGCGGCAGCGACACGCGGCTCTTCTTCGCGCCTTCGCCGGTCGGGTTGACCACGCGGTGCTGCGTCGACGGGTAATAGCCCTGCGAGGCCTCCTGCAGCATGTCGCCGATGTTGATGATCAGCATGCCGAAGTCGCCGGGCACGTCGACCCACTCGCCATCCTTGCCCTGCACCTGCAGCCCCGGCTCGTTGGCCGCCGGCAGGATGGTCAGCAGGTTGATGTCGCCGTGCGCGGCCGCGCGCAGCGAGCCGGCCGGCTCACTCCCCGTCAGCGGCGGATACCGCAGCACCCGCAGCAGCGTCAGCCGGCTGTCCTTGATCATGTTGGACAGCGGCTCGCGATAGTTCTTCGCGATCTCGGCCGGCGTGTGCTTCTCCACCCACGACAGCAGCTCCGCCGCCAGGTCGTTGGCGATGCGGTAGTAGCGCATCGCATCGTCCTTCAGCGACGCCGGAATCCGCCCCCATGGATAGATGTGGAAGTACTCCTTGATGTCCTTCTGCGTGTGGCCCTTGGCGGTCTCCGAGATCTCGGTGGAGAAGTAGCCGTCCTGCGTCTCCTTGGAGAACGCCAGCTCATGCTTCTCGGTGCCATTGAAATAGGCCAGCCAGTCCGCGTAGATCTTCTCGACCAGGTCCTGGGGCAGGGGGTGATTCACCAGGACGCCGAAGCCTGTCTCGTGCAGGGAGCGGGTGAATTGCTCGGCCGCATCCGCGGCGCGGTAGTCGACGACTCGAACTTGCATGTGGGATCTCCTGTGGTCCCGGGCTGTCCGCCATTCAATGTCGGGGCGGTACGCCAGCGCGAAGTCTACTTCTATGGGCTATTGCATCGCAAACGTTTGTATGGTTTGGGCCGCCGCTCGATTGATTCAAGTCATGGACAGCCCGCACAACAATTGGGCGAACCCGCAACAGCGGCGGTATCAGCGTGGTGCTACAGTCCTGCGCTTGTGACTTCAGGTCCTTCCCGTCCCCTTTTCTGGCAACAGCAAAGGCGGGTCGCAATCCGCCAACCGGTCAAGCCGTGTCGCGGAAGGTTTGTTAACCAGCCGATAGCTCCGGAAGCCGGGGCAGAGGTGAGCGAAAGATGATGCAGCAATACAGCTCGAACTCCTATCTGTTCGGGGGCAATGCTCCCTACGTCGAGGAGATGTACGAGCAGTACCTCGACAACCCGGGCGCCGTGCCCGACAACTGGCGCGCCTACTTCGACGCGCTGCAGCACGTCCCCGCGGTGGACGGCAGCGACAAGCGCGACGTGGCGCATGCGCCGGTGATCGAGTCCTTCGCGCAGCGCGCCAAGGCCAACGCCTTCAACAACCAGGTGTCCTCCGCCGAGCTCGAAGTGGCCGGCAAGCAGGTGCACGTCCAGTCGCTGATCGCCGCGTATCGCACGCTGGGCTCGCGCTGGGCCGACCTGGACCCGCTCAAGCGCACCGAGCGTCCCAAGATTCCCGAGCTGGATCCCGCGTCCTACGGCCTGACCGAGGCCGACATGGACCGCACCTTCAGCGCGACCAACACCTACTTCACCAAGGCCGAGCGCATGACCCTGCGCGAGATCGTGCAGGCCTTGCGTGACACCTACTGCGGCTCCGTTGGCGCCGAGTTCATGCACGTCACCGAGCCGACCGAGAAGCGCTGGTGGCAGGAACGCCTGGAGGCGATCCGCAGCAAGCCGACCTACACGGCCGAGAAGAAGCAGCAGATCCTGGAGCGCCTGACCGCCGCCGAAGGCCTGGAGCGCTACCTGCACACGAAGTACGTCGGCCAGAAGCGCTTCTCGCTGGAAGGCGGCGAGAGCTTCATCGCCTCGATGGACGAGCTGGTCAAGTGCGCCGGCGTCAAGGGCGTGCAGGAGATCGTGATCGGCATGGCCCACCGCGGCCGCCTGAACGTGCTGGTCAACACCCTGGGCAAGATGCCCAAGGACCTGTTCGCCGAGTTCGACCACACCGCCCCCGAGGACCTCCCGTCCGGCGACGTGAAGTACCACCAGGGCTTCTCCAGCGACGTGACCACCCCCGGCGGCCCGGTCCACCTGAGCCTGGCCTTCAACCCCTCGCACCTGGAGATCGTGAACCCGGTCGTCGAGGGCTCGGTCAAGGCCCGCATGGACCGTCGCGGCGACAAGACCGGCGAGCAGGTGCTGCCCGTGCTGGTGCACGCGACGCGGCCTTCGCCGGCCAGGGCGTCGTGATGGAGACGCTGGCGCTGGCCCAGACCCGCGGCTACTACACCGGCGGCACGGTCCACATCGTCATCAACAACCAGATCGGCTTCACCACCAGCGACCCGCGCGACACCCGCTCGACGCTGTACTGCTCCGACGTCGTCAAGATGATCGAGGCCCCGGTGCTGCACGTGAACGGCGACGATCCGGAAGCGGTCGTGCTGTGCACGCAGCTGGCGTTGGAATACCGCCAGCAGTTCAAGAAGGACGTGGTCGTCGACATCGTCTGCTTCCGCAAGCTGGGCCACAACGAGCAGGACACGCCGGCGCTGACCCAGCCGCTGATGTACAAGAAGATCGGCCAGCACCCCGGCACGCGCAAGCTGTACGGCGAGAAGCTGGTGGCCCAGGGCGTCCTGCCCGCCGACGGTCCGGACGGCATGGTCAAGGCCTTCCGCGCCGCGATGGACGAAGGCCGTCACACCGTCGACCCGGTGCTGACCAACTTCAAGAGCAAGTACGCCACCGACTGGACCCCGTTCCTCGGCAAGAAGTGGACCGACAGCTGCGACACCGCGCTGCCGGTGGCCGAGTGGAAGCGCCTGTCCGAGAAGATCACCACGCTGCCGGCCGGCTTCAAGGCCCACACGCTGGTGGAGAAGGTCATCGCCGACCGCGCGGCCATGGGCCGCGGCGACATCAACGTCGACTGGGGCATGGGCGAGCACATGGCCTTCGCGTCGCTGGTGGCCTCGGGCTACCCGGTGCGCCTGTCCGGCGAGGACTGCGGCCGTGGCACCTTCACGCACCGCCACGCCGTGCTGCACGACCAGAACCGCGAGCGCTTCGACGAAGGCACCTACATCCCGCTGCAGAACGTCGCGGAAGGCCAGGCCCCGTTCGTCGTGATCGACTCGATCCTGTCGGAAGAGGCGGTGCTGGGCTTCGAGTACGGCTACGCCGCCGCCGATCCGCAGACGCTGACGATCTGGGAAGCCCAGTTCGGCGACTTCGTCAACGGCGCGCAGGTCGTCATCGACCAGTTCATCGCCTCCGGCGAAGTGAAGTGGGGCCGCGCCAACGGCCTGACGATGATGCTGCCGCACGGCTACGAAGGCCAGGGCCCCGAGCACAGCTCGGCCCGCCTGGAGCGCTTCATGCAGCTGGCCGCCGACAACAACATGCAGATCGTCCAGCCGACGAGCGCCTCGCAGATCTTCCATCTGCTGCGCCGCCAGATGCTGCGCATGTTCCGCAAGCCGCTGGTCATCCTGACGCCGAAGTCGCTGCTGCGCGCCAAGGACGCCACCTCGCCGGTGAGCGAGTTCACCAAGGGTGAGTTCCGCACCGTGATCGGCGAAGTGAACGCCGAGATCGACGCCAGCAAGGTCAAGCGCGTGATCGCCTGCTCGGGCAAGGTCGCCTACGACCTGATGAAGGCCCGCGGCGAGAAGAAG
>NZ_VOSR01000558.1:0-5882 GCF_007997345.1 Mitsuaria sp. TWR114 | reverse complement strand
CCAGCGCGGCCACGTCGGCCGCGCGCATCGCGTAGCCGTCCATCGCGCTGTTGTCGTACGGCGGCACGTCCAGCGGCGACACCAGGTCCTGCGCCAGCACGCGCCCGCGCGCCAGCGGCGTAGCCACCGATTCGGTCCGCCCCAGCGGCGTCACCTGCAACAGCAGACGCTGCAGCGCGTCCTCCATCGGCAGCATCGGCGCGCGCTGCGCCACGGCGCCAGCGGTCGGAGCGGGCTTGGCGTCAGACATGGTCGACGATGAACTGCTTGACCTGGTCGACGGAGACCGGCAGCACGGTCACGCGCTTGGGGCGCGACTCCAGGTCGTCCAGCGCGGCGGGCCGCGGCGGCACCAGGCCCAGCGCTTCCTCGATGGTCGCGGCGAACTTGGCCGGCAGCGCCGTCTCCAGCACCAGCATCGGCACGCCGGGCTGGCGCTTGTCGAGCGCCACCTTCAGGCCGTCGGCGGTGTGCGTGTCGATGATCACGCCGTACTGCGCATGGCATTGGCGGATCGTCGCGACGCGGTCTTCATGGGTGCTGCGGCCCGAGACGAAGCCGTAGCGCTCGCCGATGCGCGCGCGCTCCTCGGCGGTGATCTCGAAGCAGCCCTTGGCCGCCAGCTCCTCGCCGAACAGGCGGTTCACGCGCGCCGCGTCGCGGTCCAGCAGGTCGAACACGAAGCGCTCGAAGTTGCTGGCCTTGGAGATGTCCATCGACGGGCTGGAGGTCTCCAGCGTGTGCTCGGCGCCGCGCGGACGGTAGACGCCGGTGCGGAAGAACTCGTCGAGCACGTCGTTCTCGTTGGTCGCGACGACCAGTTGATCGATCGGCAGGCCCATCATGCGCGCCACGTGGCCCGCGCAGACATTGCCGAAGTTGCCCGAGGGCACGGTGAAGCTGACCCGCTCCGCGTCGGTCTTCGTCGCCTGGAAGTAGGCCGCGAAGTAGTAGACGACCTGCGCCAGCAGCCGCGCCCAGTTGATCGAGTTGACGGTGCCGATGCGATGGCCGCGCTTGAACGCGAGGTCGTTCGAGACCGCCTTGACGATGTCCTGGCAGTCGTCGAACACGCCCTGCACGGCGATGTTGTGGATGTTGGGTTCCTGCAGGCTGAACATCTGCGCTTGCTGGAACGGGCTCATGCGCCCGTGCGGGCTGAGCATGAAGACCTGGATGCCGGCCTTGCCGCGCATCGCGTACTCCGCGGCGCTGCCGGTGTCGCCCGAGGTCGCGCCCAGGATGTTCAGCGTCTCGCCGCGGCGGCCCAGTTCGTACTCGAACAGCTGGCCCAGCAGCTGCATCGCCATGTCCTTGAAGGCCAGCGTCGGCCCGTTGGACAGCGCGACCAGCGCCAGCCCCGGCGCCAGCGGCTTGAGCGGCGTGATCTGCGGCGTGCCGAAGACGGCCTCGGTGTAGGTGCGATGCACGATCGCCTTCAGGTCCGCGGCCGGGATGTCGTCGATGTAGAGCGACAGGATCTCGAAGGCCAGGTCGGCGTACGGCAGCCCGCGCCAGCGCGCGAGCGTCGCGGCGTCGACCCGCGGATAGGCGGTCGGCAGGTACAGCCCGCCATCGGGCGCGAGGCCTTCCAGCAGGATGTCGCAAAAGTGGCGCTCGGTCTTGTCGCCGCGGGTGCTCAGGTACTTCACGCCAGCTCTTCCTTGCGCAGCTTCACGATCGGCGCGAGCACCGTCTCCAGCGCCTGCATCTTCGCCAGCGCCTCACTCATGCGGCCTTCCTGCGTGTCGTGCGTCAGGATGATCAGGTCGGTCTGGCTCTCGCCTTCGGCCGATTCGCGCTGCAGCACCGCGTCGATGCTGATCTCGTGCTCGGCCAGGATGGTCGTGATGCGCGACAGCACGCCCGCCTGGTCCGCCACGCGCAGGCGCAGGTAGAACGCGGTCTGCACCTGCTCCATCGGCAGGATCGGCGTGTCGTTCATCGCGTCCGGCTGGAAGGCCAGGTGCGGCACGCGGTGGTCCGGATCGGCCGTGGCCAGGCGCGTGATGTCGACCAGGTCGGCGATCACCGCCGAGGCCGTCGGCTCCGCGCCCGCGCCCTTGCCGTAGTACAGCGTCGTGCCGACCGCGTCGGCCTGCACCAGCACCGCGTTCATCGCGCCCTCGACGTTGGCGATCAGGCGGTTCGCCGGGATCAGCGTCGGATGCACGCGCAGCTCGATGCCACGGTCGCGGCGGCGCGCGATGCCCAGCAGCTTGATGCGGTAGCCGAGCTGCTCGGCGTACTTGATGTCGGTGGCCTGCAGCGCGGTGATGCCTTCGACATGGGCCTGCTCGAACTGCACCGGAATGCCGAACGCGATCGCGCTCATGATCGTGGCCTTGTGCGCGGCGTCCACGCCCTCGATGTCGAAGGTCGGATCGGCCTCGGCATAGCCCAGCCGCTGCGCCTCCTTCAGCACCGTCGCGAAGTCCAGGCCCTTGGAGCGCATCTCCGACAGGATGAAGTTGGTCGTGCCGTTGATGATCCCGGCGATCCACTCGATGCGGTTGGCGGTCAGGCCCTCGCGCAGCGCCTTGATGATGGGGATGCCGCCGGCCACCGCGGCCTCGAAGGCGACCATCACGCCCTGCTCGCGCGCGGCGGCGAAGATCTCGCTGCCATGCACCGCCAGCAACGCCTTGTTGGCCGTCACCACGTGCTTGCCGGCCTTGATCGCGTCCAGCACCAGCGTGCGCGCGATGCCGTAGCCGCCGATCAGCTCGACGACGATGTCGATCTCCGGATTCGCGATCACCTCGCGCGCGTCCGCCACCACAGTGCAGGCGTCGCCGACGATGCTCCTGGCGCGCTCGACGTCCAGGTCGGCCACCATCGCGATCTCGATGCCGCGACCCGCGCGGCCGCGGATCTCTTCCTGGTTGCGGCGCAGCACCTGGAACGTGCCGCCGCCGACGGTACCAATGCCCAGCAGGCCAACTTTGATCGGGTTCATCGTCATGTGTCTTTCAGGAGGTCGAGGGGTCAGCGGCCGTGGCGTTTGCGATAGGTGCCCAGGAAGCGCTCGATGCGGCCGACGGCTTCACGCAGGTCGTCGGTGTTGGGCAGGAACACGAGCCGGAAATGATCGGGAGACTTCCAGTTGAAGCCCGTCCCCTGGACGATCAGCACCTTCTCCTCGGCCAGCAGCTCGTAGGCGAACTGCTGGTCGTCCTCGATCGGGTAGATCTTGGGGTCGAGGCGGGGGAACATGTAGAGCGCGGCCTTGGGCTTGACGACGCTCACGCCCGGGATCTGCGTAAGCAGCTCGTAGGCGAGGTCGCGCTGGCGCGCCAGGCGGCCGCCCGGCGCCACCAGGTCCTTGATCGACTGGTAGCCGCCCAGCGCGGTCTGGATCGCGAGCTGGCCCGGCGTGTTGGCGCACAGCCGCATCGAGGCCAGCATGTTCAGGCCGGTGATGTAGTCCAGCGCATGGCGCTTGTCGCCGGAGACCACCATCCAGCCGGCGCGGTAGCCGCAGCTGCGGTAGTTCTTGGACAGCCCGTTGAAGGTCAGCGTCAGCACGTCGTCCGACAGCGACGCGATGCTGGTGTGCACGTTGCCGTCGTACAGCGTCTTGTCGTAGATCTCGTCGGCCAGGATGATCAGCTGGTGCTGGCGCGCGATCTCGACGATCTCGCGCAGCAGCGGCTCCGGATAGAGCGCGCCGGTCGGGTTGTTCGGGTTGATCACGACGATCGCCTTCGTGCGCGGCGTGATCTTGGACTTGATGTCGGCGATGTCGGGGAACCAGTCGCTGGATTCGTCGCAGACGTAATGCACCGGATTGCCGCCCGAGAGCGCGACCGCGGCGGTGTACAGCGGGTAGTCGGGCGCCGGCAGCAGCACCTCGTCGCCGTTGTCCAGCATCGCGTTGAGCGCCATCACGATCAGCTCAGACGCGCCGTTGCCCAGGTACACGTCGTCGACCGCGACGCCGCGAATCCCCTTTTCCTGGCAGTAATGGACCACCGCCTTGCGCGGCGCGAACAGGCCCTTGGAATCCGTGTAGCCGGCCGCGTCGGGCAGGTTGCGGATCATGTCCTGGACAATTTCGTCCGGCGGCATCAGGCCGAAGGCGGCGATATTGCCGATGTTCAGCTTGATGATCTTCTGGCCCTCTTCCTCCATCTGCCGGGCCTTGTCCAGCACGGGTCCGCGGATGTCATAACAGACATTGGCCAATTTGCTGGACTTGGTGACGGTTCTCAAGATGGCTCCTGGAATACACAGGGGAAAATCGGGACCGTCGATTTAAACACAGGGTTATCGCGGGTAATCGCACGGCCGCGCGGCGCCACCCTCCGTCGCTGCCAGAATCAGCCTCAATGAAATTTCAACCCGACCAGCCGCTGGGCGGCAACATGATCTCCAAGCACGACCTGCACCACGTGTGGGTCAACGGTGTCGAGCAGGCGCACAGCGTGCTCGTCCCTTGGCAAGGGCAGCCCGAGGACTGGGACGTCACCCGCTTCGAGGACCTGACCGAAGCGCACTTCGAGCGCATCCTCAAACGCAAGCCCGAGCTGGTGATCTTCGGCAGCGGGTCGAAGATCCGCTTCGCGCGGCCGGCGCTGTATCGTGCGCTGATCGACGCCCGCATCGGCATGGAGACCATGGACATCGGCGCCGCCTGCCGCACCTACAACGTGCTGGCGAGCGAAGGCCGCGCCGTGTTGGCCGCGCTGCTCATCGAGCCCTGAGCGCCCGCCGGCCGCGACCGCCCGCGGCTCCCCGTCCGACCTCCCTCTCTCTGGGAGCGCATTGGCTCGTCCAGGTCAGCCGGGGAGAGAGACGACCCATTCAACGTATAATCGCTGGCTATGCCCGCCCGGGCACATCTCTCTGAAGAACGCCACATGACGCCAGCGCTCAACAAACCCCTCCCGGACATTGAAGCTCTTGCCACGGGAGGCGTGAAGTTCACACCCCAAGCCTTTCTGGGCAAGGTCGTGGTGCTGTACTTCTACCCGAAGGACAACACCCCGGGCTGCACCACCGAAGCGATGCAGTTCCGCGACCATCACAAGGACTTCGTGAAGGCCGGCGCCGTCGTGCTGGGGGTGTCCCGCGACAACATGGCCTCGCATGACAAGTTCAAGCAGAACCTGGAACTGCCCTTCGAACTGATCGCCGACACCGAGGAAAAGCTCTGCCACATGTTCGGTGTGGTGAAGAACAAGATCATGTACGGCAAGAAGGTCAAGGGCATCGAGCGCTCGACCTTCCTGATCGATGCCCAGGGCATCCTGCGCGAGGAATGGCGCGGCATCAAGGTCGCCGGCCACGTCGACGAAGTGCTCAAGGCCGTCAAGGCGCTGAAGAAGGAAGCCGCCTGATCGACGCCGCGATCCGGCCAGGGTTGCGGAATCTCGCATCGGACCACCGATTCCGCTGCCTCGCATCCCGGGTTTGCGCTGACTCGCGCGAGGCGCCGTCTGACAGCAACGCCGCCATCTGTCCGTCATGGGCACGCGCGGCGAGTTGTGCATAATCGGCCGCATGCCCCTGTGCCTGATCGCAGCGATTGAATCCCCAAGGACGAGCCGCACCGCCCCCGGTGCGGCTTTTTGTCTTCTGGGGCCCGCTGGCGAGTTCGAGGCCCCCGATGCCGCCGATACCTCCGGCATCGCCACCGCCCGTCAGGCCTGGGGCATGACCCCTGGTCCGCGTGGACCCAGGCTCATCACGCAAGCCCGCCACCCCCGCACATGCCACTGCCCAAGCCTCCGACCAAGCGCGCCAGCCGCCTAGATTCCGACGCCTACGCGACCGACCTGTCGCCCAGCAAACGCCCTCCCGCGCTCGAGGCCAAACCGTCCGCCACCACGCCGCCCCACAGCGCGGCGAGTCTCGCCGAGACCGCCCCCTGCCGGCCG
>NZ_VOSR01000557.1:0-10098 GCF_007997345.1 Mitsuaria sp. TWR114 | reverse complement strand
AGCCGGCCGTCGCCGCCGCGATCAGCGCCGCCGTCGCGGGCAGCCAGCCGGTGGCGGTCAGCGCCAGCAGCGCGGCGGCGGCGAACATCGCGCCGGCGATGTTGCGCTCCAGGTTCTGCGACTTCGCCACCAGGAAGCCGCCGACGATCATCCCCGCCGCGCCCGCCAGCATGTAGCCGGTCACCACGAAGGCGGTGCTGGCCAGGCTCACGCCGTACATCGCCGACAGCGCCGGCGAGGCGAAGCTCTGGATCGCGCTCAGCGCCGAGGTCGTGAAGAAGAAGAACGAGAAGCACAGCCACACCGACGGCAGCTTCAGGAAGGCCATCGGATGCTCGTCGACCGGCGCCTTGGCCGCGCCGGCCTTCTCATGGCCCCAGGCGCCCTGGCTGTCGTCGATCGCGTCGCGCTTGAACGCCAGCAGGGCGATCACGAACAGCGCCCAGGCCGCCGTCGCGGCGTAGCCGAGCCGCCATTGGCCGGTCGCCTCGTGCATCGAGATCAGCAGCACCGGCGCGACCGCCCAGCCCAGGTTGCCGGTGATGCCGTGCACCGAGAACGCATGGCCCAGCCGCTGCTGCGACACCCGCTTGTTGAGGATGGTGAAGTCCACCGGGTGGAAGGGCGAATTGCCCAGGCCGGCGAGCGCGGCGGCCAGCGCCAGCCCGACGAAGCCCTGCGCCGTCCCCGCCGCCAGCGAGGCCAGCACGAAGCAGCCCAGCGCGACGAACAGCACCGGCCGGGCGCCGGTCTTGTCCACCAGGAAGCCCGACAGCGCCTGCCCCACGCCGGAGATCACGAAGAAGATCGTCACCAGCAGGCCCAGCTCGGAGTAGCTCAGGCCGAATTCCCGCATGAACACCGGGAACAGCGGCGGCAGCAGCATGTGGAAGAAGTGGGAGGTGCCGTGCGCCAGGCCGATCAGGCTGATGGTCTGGATGTCTCGCTTGGCGCTCTGCGCGGGGCTCAGCGACGGGAGCGCGGCCGCGGTGGCGGTGGTGGTGGTGGTGGCGGAATTCATGGGCGAAATGGTGACAGGGCCTTCACGACGGAATTACGATAGCCGGCCAAGTTCTGTCGAGTTTCCGCCATGAACCCCTCCCGCCCCGCCGTCGCCCCCCTGCCCCCTCGGCGCGATCCCGTCCGTCCCTTGGGGGCAGCCCTTCGGGCGTCGTCGGAGCGGCCCGCGCGCCCCACGCGTCCCGGGCCTCCCGGGCGCCGCTGCCCGAGGCCCCGGGCCGCACCAGCCTGCCGCCGCTCGATCCCCGCCGCTACGCGCCCAGCGCCGAGCGCCCGGTGCGCGCCAAGTCGCGCAGCCTGGACGGGCACATGGACATCCAGGCGCACTTCCACACCTGGGGCCAGTTCGTCTTCTCGGTGACCGGCGTCGTGCGCGTCAGCACCGACCGCGCCACCTTCCTGGTGCCGCCGTCGCGCGGGGTCTGGATCCCGGCCGGCGTGGTCCATGCGGTGACGGCGGTCGAGCGCTGCGAGCTGCGCACGCTCTACCTGCTGAACCCGCCGGCGGACGCCGCGGCCTGGGCCTCGAACCGCGTGCTGGAGGTCTCGCCGCTGCTGCGGGAACTGGCGGTGCAGATGGCCCGGGACGAGGTCGAGCCGGGCGACGCCGTCGCCGACCGCGAGGCCTGGATCGGCCAGTTGATCCTGGACGAGCTGCGCCGCGCGCCGACGCTGCAGCTGGGGGTCGCGCTGCCGACCGACAAGCGCCTGCGCCGGCTGTGCGAGGCGGTGCTGGCCGAGCCCATGCGCCATGCCAGCCTGGACGACTGGGCGGCCGAGGTCGGCGCGAGCGCGCGCACCGTGTCGCGGCTGTTCCGGCAGGAACTGGGCAGCAGCTACGCCCAGTGGCGGCAGCAGGCGCTGCTGGCCGAGGCCTTGCGCCTGGCCGCGCGTCGCAAGCCGATGCAGGTGATCGCCGCGGAGCTCGGTTATGCCAGCGCCAGCGCCTTCACCGCGATGGTCACCCGCACGGTCGGCATGCCGCCGAGCCGGTTTTTCGGTCACACCTAGAATTCCGGCCCTATGGAACAGGTTCTTTACGACTTCGCCCGCCAGGACGCGCAAGGCGCCACCTGCACCGCCCATGCCTGGGCCAAGGTGCCGGCGCCGCTGACGCCCAGCCAGCGCCAGCAACTGAAGGCCCGCGCCGCCGAACTGCTCAAGGCCAAGGGCGCCGTGCTGGTGGCGCACTACTACGTGGACGGCGACCTGCAGGACCTCGCCCGGGAGACCGGCGGCATCGTGTCCGATTCGCTGGAAATGGCCCGCTTCGGGCGCGATCATGCGGCGCGGACGCTGGTCGTGGCCGGCGTGAAGTTCATGGGCGAGAGCGCCAAGATCCTCAGCCCCGAGAAGCGCGTGCTGATGCCCGACCTGGACGCCACCTGCTCGCTGGACCTGGGCTGCCCGGCCGAGGACTTCGCGGCGTTCTGCGACGCCCATCCCGACCGCACCGTGGTCGTCTACGCCAACACCAGCGCCGCGGTGAAGGCGCGCGCGGACTGGATGGTCACCAGCTCCTGCGCGCTGGAGATCGTCAGCGAGCTCAAGGCTCGCGGGGAGAAGATCCTGTGGGCGCCGGATCGCCACCTGGGCCGCTACATCCAGGAGCAGACCGGCGCCGACATGCTGATGTGGAACGGCGCCTGCATCGTGCATGACGAGTTCAAGGGCCTGGAGCTGGAGCTGCTGCGCGAGCAGCATCCGGACGCGATGATCCTGGTCCATCCGGAGTCGCCGGCCTCGGTGGTCGCGCAGGCGGACGTGGTGGGCTCGACCTCGGCGCTAATCAAGGCGGTGGTCGAGGGCAGCGCGCGCGAGTACGTCGTCGCGACCGACAACGGCATCCTGCATGCGATGCGCCAGCTGGCGCCGGGCAAGGTGCTGATCGAGGCGCCGACGGCGGGCAACAGCGCGACCTGCAAGAGTTGCGCGCACTGCCCGTGGATGGCGATGAATGGGCTGCAGGGCCTGGTCGATTGCCTGGAGCACGGCAGCGGGGAGATCTTCGTCGAGGAGCCGATCCGCTCGCAGGCGCTGGGGTGCATCGACCGCATGCTCGACTTCACCGCCCAGCTCAAGGCCCGCCAGGCGGCCGGTGCGCTGGTGCCGGGCATCGGCGCCGCCTGAGGGCGGCGGAAGACCCCTCACCCCCACCATCTCCCCGCACGCGGGGCGAGGGAGTCATACCGCCCGGTCATCCCCTCGCCCCCGAAGGGGGAGAGGGCGAGGGTGAGGGTGAGGGGGTTCGCCGCAGGACCGCGATGCCAGCCTCACGCCCCACACGAACGAGGGTCGCCGGGGGGCTTTTCATTTGCGCCGGAGCGCGCGATGCTGCGCTCCATCCCCGGTCATCCCGGCCAACCCGGCCACTCCGCAGGACGCGCCCATGGACTTCACCTCGCTCTACAACCACCACGAACGCGAAGTGTTCGCCGCGGTGATGGAATCCGCGCCGCAGTATCCCGAGATCCACCGCGAGGCCGAGCTGCTGGCCGACGTCGCCTGCGTTGCGCTCAACCGCCTGCCGCCACGCTACATCCGCCATGCCGTGGACTACTCGTTCTACCTGACCGAGCAGGAACGCCACGACGTCGACGCCGCGATCAAGGAAGCGGTCGCCCACGCCTTCGAATTCGTGCAGTCGCGCAGCGCGCTGCGGGCGAGACAGCGCTAGGCCAGGCGCCCGCCCCGCTCAGCGCGTATTGCCGTTGCGCACCAGCACGGTGGGCAGGCTGGCGGGCAGCGTGCGCGGATAGTCGCGGCTGTAGTGCAGCCCGCGGCTTTCATGCCGCAGCAGGGCCGAGCGCACGATCAGCTCCGCGCAATCGACCAGGTTGCGCAGCTCCAGCAGGTCGCGGCTGACGCGGAAGTTGGCGTAGTAGTCGTCGATCTCCGCGCGCAGCAGGTCGATGCGGTGCAGCGCCCGCTGCAGCCGCTTGGTCGTGCGCACGATGCCGACGTAGTTCCACATCAGCAGCCGCAGCTCGTCCCAGTTGTGGGCGATGACCACCTGCTCGTCCGCATCCTCGACCTGGCTCTCGTCCCAGGCGGGCAGCGGCGCGGGGTCGAGCTCTGGCTGCGACAGGATGTCGGCGGCGCACCCGCGGCCGAGCACGACGCACTCCAGCAGCGAGTTGCTCGCCAGCCGGTTGGCGCCGTGCAGGCCGGTGTGGGCGGTCTCGCCGACGGCATACAGGCCGGGCAGGTCGGCGCGGCCCTGCAGGTCGGACACGACGCCACCGCAGGTGAAGTGCACGGCCGGCACGACCGGGATGGGCTGGCGCGCGATGTCGATGCCCAGCGCCAGGCAGCGCGCGTGGATGGTCGGGAAATGTTCCTTGAGGAAGGCCTCGCCCAGGTGGGTGGCGTCCAGCCAGACGTGGTCCAGGCCGTGCTTCTTCATCTCGAAGTCGATCGCCCGGGCGACGACGTCGCGCGGCGCGAGCTCCAGGCGTTCGTCATGCGCCGCCATGAAGCGGGTGCCGTCCGGCAGCTTGAGATGACCACCCTCGCCGCGCAGCGCCTCGGTGATCAGGAAGCTGCGTTCCTGCGGGTGGTAGAGGCAGGTCGGGTGGAACTGGATGAACTCCATGTTGGCGATGCGGCAGCCCGCTCGCCAGGCCATGGCGATGCCGTCGCCGGTGGAGGTGTCCGGATTGGTCGTGTAGCGATAGACCTTGCCGGCGCCGCCGGTGGCCATCACCACCGCGCGGGCGGCGATCGCGTCCACGCGCTGCGCGTCCATGTCGAGCGCGTAGATGCCGTAGCAGCGTGACGGCTCCTCGCGCTGCACGTGGCGCGAGGTGATCAGGTCCAGCGCCATCCAGCGCTGGCGCAGCTCGATGTTGGGATGGGCCGCGCCTTGGCCAGCAGCGCGTCGTGGATGGCCTTGCCGGTCGCGTCGGCGGCATGGGCGATGCGGCGCACGGCGTGGCCGCCCTCGCGGGTCAGGTGCAGGCCCAGCGGGCCCTGCTCGTCGGGCGTGAACGGGACCCCTTGCTCGACCAGCCAGCCGACGGCGTCAGCGCTGCGTTCGGCGATGAAGCGGGCGGTGGCCTCGTCGACCAGGCCGGCGCCCGCGTCCTGCGTGTCGCGGACGTGGCTCTCGATGCTGTCGTCGGACCCGAGCACGCCGACGATGCCGCCCTGGGCCCAGGCGGTGGCGGCCTCGTTGAGCTCCCGCTTCGCCAGGACGATCACCGGCACCCGATCGGCCAGGTGCAGCGCCACGGTCAGTCCGGCCAGGCCGGCACCCACGATCACCACCGGCGTCTGCGCGGCACCGGTCGGAACAGCTGCTGTCATCGTCATCGCCCCGTCACCAGGGCGTCATCGCTTGGGAGTCGGCGATTCTACGAGCGGTCAAATCGGCTCGCGGCAACCGGAGCCGCGAATCCCCGCGCTCAAGCCAGCATCGACTGCTGCGCGAAGATACCCGCCATCGCGCCCTGCGACGAAGCCTGGGTGACCGAGGGCAGGAAGGGCGTGGCCAGGTCACCGGCGGCGTAGATGCCGGGCACGCTGGTCTGGCGGCGGTCGTCGACCTGGAGAACGATGCCGGTGGGCGTGTCGATCGTGGCGAGGCCCAGCGATTCATGGAGGCTGGCGGACGGCTTGTTGCGCGGGTGGGCAAACAGCACGTCGACCGCGACGTGGCGGTCGGCATCGAGATGGACGGCGGCGATGCGGCCCTCTTGATGGGCGATCTCGACGATCCGGCCTTCGACGACAGGGATGCCGCGGCCAGCAAGATCGGCCCGGACCTCGGGCGGCATGTCGTGCCCGTTGGCGAAGACGGTCAGCTGGTCGGTCCAGTGCTGGAAGAGCCGCGCCGACTGGTGGGACTGCGGGCTGGACCAGAGCAGGCCCCAGTGCTGGCCGGCGACCTCGAAACCATCGCAGTAGGGACAGGGCACGATCGACGTGCCCCAGCAGTCCGCGAAGCCCGGAACGCTCGGCATCTGATCGGCCACGCCATAACTCAGGATCACGCGGCGTGCCCGACGGCGTTCGCCATCCCCGGTGAGGACCGAGAAATCGTCGATGGCGCCGGTGACGCTGTCCGCCCGCGCATTGACCAGCTTGACCGTCGGGTAACGCGCCAGTTGCCGCCGCGCCTCGGCCAGGATGTCCAGCGGCGACTTGTGATCGTGGCCGAGCAGGCCATGCGAATGGCCGGCGAAGCGATTACGCGGCAGACCGGTGTCCAGGACAGTGACCTGGCGGCGGGCGCGGCCGAGCTGCAGGGCGGCGGCGAGGCCGGCAAAGCTGCCGCCGATGATGATGACGTCATCCATGGTGAGGGCTCCGTGTTGCAAGGGGAGTACGCAAGCTTGCGTCAATTATTGGACTTTCAAGTACAGTAATGTGCGGCCGCTATAGTGAACTGTCAAGTCCACTAATTGCGCCCATGTCTTCGACCCCGACTCCCGCTCCCAAGCCCCAACGCGGGCGGCCACGCGATCCGGAGCGCAGCCGGCGCATCCTCGAGGCGGCGCAGAAGCACTTCAACGAGCACGGCCTGGAGCGTGCCAGCGTGGACGCGATCGCCGCGGACGCGGGGGTCTCCAAGATGACCGTCTACAACAACTTCGGCTCGAAGGAAGGGCTGTTCCAGGCGGTCGTGCGCGACCGGTCGGCACCGGTGGTGGCGGGCGTCCCCGGCGCCGGGGCGCTGGATCCGGAACAGCCCGAGAAGGCGCTGCTCGCGATCGGCACCCGCTTCCTGGCACTCGCGCGCGGCGATGACGCCCTGGGGGCGTTGCGCGCCATCTACGGCGTCGCGGGGGTGCAGCCGGAAGCCTGCCAGGCGTTCTACCGGGAAGGCCCGGAGCGCGTGATGGGCGAGCTGGCCGCCTACCTGCGCCGAGCCCACGCGGCCGGCACGCTGAAAGTGCGGCACCCGCCTCAGGCCGCGGACCTGTTCCTGTCGATGTTCTTCGGCTCCGCGCACATGCGCGGGCTGCTGAAGCTGGAGGCGCCGGATCCCCGCGAGAACCGCGCGCTTCTGCGCGAGGCCGTGCGGGTCTTCATGGCGGCGTACGGCGCATGAGCGCCTTCATCGGCGTGGACGCCAGGACGGGGTCTGAAGACGTTCCTAGAACAGCGGCTTCTCGCCGGCCAGCACCCGCAGGTCGTCGAGCAGCTGGAGCTGATCGTGGGCCTTGTCGTAGAAGCCGTCGGCGCCGTGCTTCTCGCACAGCGAGCGGTAGAAGTCCGGGTCGCGGCTACTGAGCACCCACAGCTTGCCGGTGTAGCCGCCGCGGCGCGCGCGGCTCAGCACATGCATGCCGGAACCCACCTGCAGGTTGAGGTCGACCAGCACCACGTCCGGCTTGAGCGCCGGGATCGCCTGGACCGCGTCCTCTTCGCTATCCGCATAACCCACCACCTCGACGAAGGCCAGGCCTTCGAAGAGCCGCAGGAACTGCGTGCGAATGAACTCGGAATCCTCGACGAGCAGAACACGCATGCCCTTTTCCCTTCCCCGGTCTGAATGCTGCGACGCATTCTGGCGCGAGGCCGATTCACGCAGCGGCGTCAGGGGCGTCGAGTTCGCAACGGGTCGTATCCGGCGCGCGAGCAGCGCACCGGTTCAGACCACGACGGCGATCGCCGTGCACACGCCGCCGAAGCCGGCCGCGGAAGCGAGGAAGGTGACGTCGCGCCGCTCGCTGCCGCCTCGCCAGGCCATCAGGGCGACAAGGGCCAGGGTCCCGGTGAAGAGCAGTCCGGCGATGACAGGCGTGGTGAGGAGGTCCAAGGTCGTGAGCGGCGAGGTGGAAGGAAGGCCGCAGTGTGGGCGGCCCGCCCCTGCCACTCAAGGCCGGACTTCCTGGGCGCCGCTGCGGCTTTGCCGAAGCGACGCCCCTCCCCGCCTGGGATCAGCCGATCGTGATGGTCCTGGGTTCGAGGAAGGCTTCCAGGCCCATCACCCCGAACTCCCGCCCCTGCCCCGACAGCTTCACGCCGCCGAACGGCGCGAGCAGGTCGGGCGCGACGCGGTTGACCAGCACCGTGCCGGTCTCGATCCGCCCGGCCACGCGGCGGGCCCGCGCTTCATCGGCCGAGAACACATAGCCCTGGAGGCCGTAGGGCGAGTCGTTGGCGATTGCGATCGCCTGTTCCTCCGAGTCCACCGGCAGGATGGACAGCACCGGCCCGAAGATCTCCTCGCGCGCGATGTCCATGTCGTTGCGCACGTCGGTGAAGACGGTGGGCCGCACGAACCAGCCGCGCGTCAGTCCCTCGGGGCGGCCCTCGCCGCCGACCACCAGGGTCGCGCCCTGTTCCTGGCCGCGCCGGATGTAGCGCTGGATGCGCTCGAACTGGGTACGGCTGACCATCGGGCCGATCGCCGTCGCCGGATCGCGCGGATCGCCGACGCGCATCGTCGCGACCGCGGTCCGCACCTGCTCGACGACCTCGGCCAGGCGCGTGCGCGGCACCAGCAGCCGCGTGCCTGCGACGCAGGCCTGTCCGCTGTTCATGAAGGCCGCGCCCAGGGCCAGCGGCACGGCGACGCGCAGGTCGGCATCGTCGAGCAGCAGCGAGGCCGACTTGCCGGTGAGCGCCAGGCTCACCCGCTTCATCGACTCCACCGCGGCGCGCGCGATCAGTTGGCCGGTCGGCGTCGAGCCGGTGAAGGACAGCTTGGCCACGCCGGGATGGGTGCCGATCTCGGCGCCCACATCGGCGCCTCGGCCGGTCACGACGTTGACGACGCCCGGCGGCAGCGCCGCGTCATGGATCGCGCGGGTGATCACCAGCGCCTGCCAGGGGCTCAGCTCGCTGGGCTTGATCACCGTCGCGCAGCCCGCGGCGATGGCCGCGGCGAGCTTGCTGGCGATCGTCCCCGCGGCGGCATTCCACGGCGCGAAGAGCCCGGACACGCCGACCGGCCGCATCTGCAGGATCGACACGCCGTCCACACCGACGGGCCGCTCAAAGACATAACTCGACAGCGTGCGGGCGGCGTCGCCGAAGCACTGCGACGCGTAGTTGGCCACCCATTGGGACCGCGCCACCGGGCCGCCGTACTCGAGGATGGAGGACTCGCGCAGCGCATCGGCATTCGCGAGCATCGCGACCTGCAGCCGCTCCAGCATGGCCACGCGGTCCGCCACCGCGGTGCGGCCGAAGTCGGGCTGCGCGCGGACGGCGGCCTCGATCGCGCGGCGCGCGTCTTCGCGACTGGCCATGCGCGCGCGGCCGATCACCGTCTCGTCCGCGGGGTTGACGATGTCGACCTCTTCCTCGCCGGTAGCGGGGTGGAAGCGGCCGTCGATGTAGGTCTGGTCGACGTGGATCATGGCGGACGGGGCCCTGCGGCCTCAAGCTGCGATGCGCTCAATGTAGGAAGCGATCGGCCGCTTGATAAGCCATACGAAGGTTGCAGCCGCGCCGCCGGATCCGGCGGCCGGGCTCAGGCCTTCTTGGCGACCAGCGTCAGGATGTCGTAGCTCGCGACGAGCTCGCCGCGCTGGTTGGTGACCTGCACATCCCAGGCCACGACGCCCTGCGGCGGCTGGTCCGGGCGATTGCCGCGGTCGATGCGCCGCTTGCAGGTCAGGCGCGCCTGGATGGTGTCGCCGATCGCCACCGGATTGACGAAGCGCAGCGTGTCCAGCCCGTAATTCGCCAGCACCGGCCCCGGCGCCGGCGACACGAACAGCCCCGCCGCCGCCGACAGCACGAAGTAGCCGTGCGCGATGCGTTGCCCGAATTGCGTGTCCTTCGCCGCCACCTCGTCGAAGTGCATGTAGAAATAGTCGCCGCTGATGCCGCCGAAGTTGACGATGTCCGCCTCCGACACCGTGCGCCGGTGCGTCAGCAGCGAGTCGCCGACCTGGATCTCCTCGAAGTGCTTGCGGAACGGATGGATCGCGTCCTCCGTCACCTTGCCGCCGCGCACGTACTCGCCGGTGATCGCCGTCAGCATCGTCGGCGAAGCCTGCACCGCGCAGCGCTGCAGGTAGTGCTTCACCGCGCGGATGCCGCCGAGCTCCTCGCCGCCGCCCGCGCGGCCCGGGCCGCCGTGCTTGAGCATCGGCAGCGGCGAGCCATGGCCCGTCG
>NZ_VOSR01000556.1:0-4428 GCF_007997345.1 Mitsuaria sp. TWR114 | reverse complement strand
CGCGACCGCCTGGCTCGCGCTGTGGGCGCTGCTGGCGGCGCTGGCGGTGCACCTGGGGCTGAGCTGGCCCTGGGCTTTCGCCGGCATCCTGGCCGTCAACCTGCTGCTGCTGCTGTGGGTGGTGGCCGCGATGAAGGCGCTGGCGCCGATGCTGGAAGCGGCCTGGATCGCGCGCTTCGAGCGCCTGGCGCAGCTGTCGCGCCACGATGAGATCGAGACCCTGCTCAAGGCGCTGCCCTGGCCCGGCGTGGCCCCGGTCGCGCTGCGGGCCTGGGAGGCGCGCTGCGCCTGGCGGCGCGGCGACCGGGCCGGTGCCGTCGCCCGGCTGCGCGCGCTGATCGCGGAGGTGCCGGACGACGAGGCCCTCTGGCGCGACCTGGCCGACTGGGAAGACGCGCGCGACGAGAACGCGGCCTACCTGGAAGCGGCGCAGCGGCTGCGGGCGCTCCTGCCGCATCGCGGCATGCCGCACGCCTACGTCGGCCATGCGTTGTTCAAGCTGGGTCGCCATGCCGAGGCGGTCACCGAACTGCGCCGCGCGCTGGAGCTCGAAGGCCGCTACCTGTTCGCCGCCCGCGTGCTCTGCGAGGCGGCGGAGCGGGTCGGCGACACCGACAGCGTGGAGTGGGCGGTGCGCTCGCAGTGGGCCGCCGAGCCGACCACCGACCTCGCGCGCCGGGCGGTGATCGCCGCCAGCCGCGCCGGACGTCGCGACCTGGCCTTCGAGTGGCTGGAGCGCCTGGTCGACCTGCCGGGCTATGACCTGGTGCAATCGCGCCTGGCCTGCGAGGCGATCGACGCGGCGGGTTGGGGACAGGGACTGGCGGCGTGGCAACTGGCCCGCATCGAGCGCGGGGAGGGCGCGCCCGGCCTGGCCTATCACTGGCTGATCGCGCAGGCGCGGCGCCGCGGTGAGCTGATCACCGCCTTCACGGCCGCGCGGCTGCTGCGACGCGCGCAAGGCCAGTTGCTGCTGCGCGCGCTGCTGCGCTGGCTGGTCGACACCGAGCGCGACTTCTGGCTGCGCTGGCTGGTGCGCCGGCATGGCGACCGGCTGCGCGCGGACATGGCGAGCTGGGGCGAGACCAGTTATGCGCTGGTCTCGCGCGGCCTGTTCCGCGACACCGTCGACTGGATGCGCGACTGGCGCGACCGCGCGCAGCCGCCGCTCTACGCGCTGACCAACCTGTGCATCGCGCTGGCGCGGCGTGGCCACTGGGACGAGCTGGGCGAGGTGGTCGCGCATGCCCTGCCGCGGGACCCGTACCAGGAGGACATGCGCCTGTGGGAGTTGGCGCTGCTGGCCGCGCACTCGCGCGCCGAGCAGCTGGAGCATCGCCTCGCGCGGCGGCATGAATGGTCGCCGTCCGGATGGATGACGCCGGCGCTGGCGATGATCGAGGCCTATGCCACGCTGATGCGGACGGGCGGCCGCGAGGGCTCGGTGGCGGCGCTGCGGCGGGCGGTGATCGGGGACGGCCCCGGCGCCTCGATCTGGCGGCGCCTGCGCCATCCCGCGCGCTGGGTCCACACCGCGCCGGCACAGCGCTGGCGCTGGTTTGTCCCGCAATGAAAAGAGCCCGCCGGCATCGCCAGGCGGGCTCTCTTTCGGTCCAGGCGCCCCGACGGGGCCCTCGGGGTCCAGCGCCCCGTTGGGGGCACTGGGCCGCCGGACTCAGTCGAACACCGGCGTCTCGACGCCCAGCACCTTGTGCAGCTTGGGGCTGGTGGTCGTGTACTGCAGGTGGACGCGCTTCTCGGGGTTGATGATCGGCATCGCGCCGAAGGCCGCCAGCGCGGCCTCGTGGAAGCCCGACAGGATCAGCTTCTTCTTGCCCGGGTAGGTGTTGATGTCACCCACCGCGAAGATGCCGGGCACGCTGGTCTGGAACTTCTCGGTGTCGACCTGGATCTGCTTCTTCTCCAGCGCCAGACCCCATTCGGCGATCGGGCCCAGCTTGGGCGACAGGCCGAAGAACACCAGCACCTGGTCCGCCGGGACCACGCGCGTGACGCCGTCGCCGCCGGTGATCTTCAGGCCCTTGAGCGCGTCCTCGCCTTCGTCCAGGTCGGCCACCTGGCCCACCATGAACTGCATCTCGTAGGCGTCGCAGAGTTCCTTCATCTTGGCCACCGAGGCCGGCGCGGCGCGGAAGCCGTCGCGGCGGTGGACCAGGATCACGCTCTCGGCCTTGTGCGGGTTGCCGTCGGCATTGCCGGCGCAGAAGTTCAGCGCCCAGTCCAGCGCCGAGTCGCCGCCGCCGATGATTACCAGGTTCTTGCCGGCGAATTGCGCGGGGTTGCGCACGCGGTAATGGACCTGCGAGCCCTCGTACTTGTCGATGCCCTCGACCTTCAGCGTGCGCGGCTGGAAGGAGCCCACGCCGCCCGCGATGAAGATGGTCTTGGTCAGGAACTGCGTGCCCTTGCTGGTGGCGACGAAGAAGCGGCCGTCCTCCTGCTTCTCGACGGTCGTGACCTCCTGGCCCAGATGGAAGGTCGCGCCGAAGGGCTCGATCTGCTTCATCAGGTTGTCGGTCAGTTCCTTGCCTGTCACCACCGGCAGCGCCGGGATGTCGTAGATCGGCTTGTCGGGATAGAGCTCGATGCACTGGCCGCCGGGATAAGCCAGCGAATCGATGATGTGGGCCTTGATCTCGAGCAGGCCCAGCTCGAACACCTGGAACAGGCCCACCGGGCCGGCGCCGACGATGACGGCATCTGTTTCGATCACGCCCGCGTGCGGGGCGGAGGTCGCTTCAGTCACTTGCGTTTCCATTCTTGTGAGAAGCAGCGGCCGGCAGGCTCCGGCGCCGCGAGATGAGGGGATCGGTCAGCGGACCAGCTGATCGACCTTGCCCGTCTTGTCCTTCCACTCGTCGGCATCGGGCAGCGGCGTCTTGCGCTTGGTGATGCTGGGCCACTTCTTGGCGAGATCCGCGTTCAGCTTGATCATGATCTGCTGGTCACCGGGGACGTCCTCCTCCGGCATGATCGCGTTCACCGGGCATTCGGGGATGCAGACCGCGCAGTCGATGCATTCATCGGGGTCGATGGCCAGGAAGTTCGGGCCCTCGCGGAAGCAGTCGACGGGACAGACATCGACGCAATCGGTGTATTTGCAGCGAATGCAGGCTTCGGTGACGACGTGGGTCATAGCGGCTCTTCTAGTGGCGGGGCCGGCGGGGGGCCCTCGAAATTCAGCGTCCCTGGCGGTCTCCAGGCGATTCCCGGACGGTGGGCTCGGTCGGCGCTGACGGAAAACGGCGGATTTTAAACGTTCGGGGTTTGCGCCAGCGCTTCCGGCCCGCGCGGCTCAAGGTCTTGGGACGGGGAAAGCGTCGCGTATTCGCCCAATCCGGGGTCGGAGGCCCGCTCGGGCGCGGTCGCCGGCAAAGCACCGGTGGCTGACGCCCGGTCCGGGAGCGCCGCGCCCGCCGTGCCCAGTGGCGCGGCGCCGGCGCCGACGACGACCACCGTCGGCCGCCCCCGGTGCAGCATCGACGCGGCGCCCAGCGTGGCGACCTCGTGCTCGCTGGCCAGCGCGTCCGCGCAGCCGGCGCGGGACACGACGCTCACCGGCGCGTCCGGCGCCCAGCCCGCGGCGAGCAGCCGGCGGGCAAGGGCGGCCAGCTGCTGCCCGGCCATGTAGAACACCTCGGTGTCGGCGGACTTGGCGGCCTGGAGCTCGCCCTCGCGGGTCATCGCGGTGGTCAGCGCGACGCTGCGGCCGGCGCCGCGGCGCGTCAGCGGGCGGCCGGTCTGCGCGGCCGCGGCGATCGCGGCGGTCACGCCGGGCACGATCTCGTAGCCGATGCCGGCCTCGGCCAGCGCCTGCAATTCCTCTTCCAGCCGGCCGAACACGCTGGCGTCGCCGCCCTTGAGCCGCACCACGAGCGCATGGGCCTTCGCCTCCCGCACCAGCGCCGCGTTGATCGCGGTCTGCTTGGTCGAGTGGCAGAAGCCGCGCTTGCCCACGTCCAGCCACCGCGCCTGGGGCGCGAGCTCGCGCAGCGCCGGGTCGGTGAGGGCGTCGAACAGCACCACCTCCGCCTGCGCCAGTGCCCGCGCGCCGCGCAGCGTGATCAGGTCGGCGGCGCCGGGCCCGGCGCTGACGAAGAGGACGCGTCCCATGGCGGTCTCCTGGACGGTGTTCAGCGGACCAGCAGCGCGCCGCTGGTGCGGTTGCTGGTGGGATCCACGACGATCAGCGCGCCGCCGACGCGGTTGTCCGCGTAGGGCTGCAGCGGCAGCTCGGCCTGCAACTCGACGGTGACATGGCCGATCTCGTTGACGGAGAGTTCATGCGCCTCGGTCTCGGCCAGGGTCTGGATATCCAGGCGGTGGTCGATGGCGGTGATGCGGGCCTGGACCCAGCGGTTGCCGTGGCGGACCCAGTATTTGCGGCCGATGACGGCCGGCTCGGTG
>NZ_VOSR01000555.1:0-989 GCF_007997345.1 Mitsuaria sp. TWR114 | reverse complement strand
GCGCCGCCGGCGCCCGCGATGATGGCCTTCAGGCCGCGGGCCTCGGCCTGCTCGGCATAGCGGAACATCTCGTCGGGCATGCGATGGGCCGAAACCACCCTCGCCTCGAACGGCACGCCGAACTCGGTGAGAATGTCGGCGGCGTGTTTCATGGTCTCCCAGTCACTGCTGGAGCCCATGACCACGCCGATGACGGGGGCGATGTCGGGAGTGGTGGCGCTGCTCACGGGTCGGTCCTCGATCTGTCAAATCGTGAAACCTTGAATTGTAGGCGGCAGCCTCAGGTGCCGTTCTTGCCGCCTGGCGAGCGTCGCCGGCCTGTCCCGTCCTCCCCCACCATGACCGACATCACCCTCCAGAACTTCGAAGCCGACCTCTTGCAGGCCTCCATGCAGCAGCCGGTGCTGCTGGACATCTGGGCGCCGTGGTGCGGTCCGTGCCGCACGCTGGGTCCGATGCTGGAGAAACTGGAGGTCGCCTACGCCGGCCGATGGAAGCTGGCCAAGCTCAACAGCGACGACCAGCCCGAGATCGCGACGCAGCTGAGCCAGGCCTTCGGCGTGCGCTCGATCCCGTTCTGCGTGATGTTCGTCGGCGGCCAGCCGGTGGACGGTTTCGTCGGCGCGATCCCCGAGGCGCAGATCCGCGAGTTCCTGGACCGCCACGTCCCCACCGGCGAAGCGCTCGAGGCCGAGGAGGACCTGGCCGAGGCGCAGGCGCTGCTGGAGGAAGGCGATGCCGACGGCGCGCTGCAGAAGCTGCAGGCGGCGGTGCAGGCCGATCCCTCGAACGAGGTGGCGCGTTTCGACCTGATCCGCGCGCTGCTCGAGGACGACCAGCTGGCCCACGCCAAGGCCGCCTTCGCGCCGGTGGCGCACCTGGCCGCGGACACGATCACCCCGCATGCGCGCTTCCAGGCGCTGGCCGCCTGGATCGCGGCGGCGGAACGCGCCGAGCAGGGCCTGGACCCGGCGGCGCTGCAGTCGGCC
>NZ_VOSR01000554.1:0-1473 GCF_007997345.1 Mitsuaria sp. TWR114 | reverse complement strand
CGTGCAGGTGCTGGCCTGGAACGAGGCGGCGCGACACGCGGAGCGGTGGGAGGCCGACCAGGTCGTGATGGCGATGCCGCTGTTCATCGCCGCGCGGCTGGTGGAGCAGCCGCCGGCCGCGCTGACCGAGGCCGCGCGCGGCATGCGCTACGCGCCGTGGTTGGTCGCCAACCTGCTGCTCGACGCGCCGCCGCTGGAGCGGCTGGGCGCGCCGCTGTCCTGGGACAACGTCGCTTATGGCGGCGAGGCGCTGGGCTACGTCAATGCCGGCCAGCAGGACCTGGACCCCAGCCGCGGACCGTTGGTGCTGACCGCCTACCGCGCGCTGCGCGAGTCACAGCGCCGCGACCTGCTGCAGGACGACTGGCGCGCCTGGGCCGGTCGCGTGCTGGCGGATCTCGCGCCGCTGCACCCCGACCTGCCGGAACGGCTGCAGCGCATCGAGCTGATGCGTTATGGCCACGCGATGAGCATCCCGCATCCGGGCCTGCGCGGATCACCCGCGCTGGCCGCGCTGCGCGAGCGGGCGCAGGGCCGGCTGCAGTTCGCGCATGCGGACCTCGCCGGCTACTCCGTGTTCGAGGAGGCGTTCACGCAGGGCGAGGCGGTGGCGGCGCGGATCCAGTCCAGGGCGTCGCGCTGAGCGCGGATCACCCGCCCGTCACCGGCGGGAAGAACGCGACCTCCGACCCATCCTTCACCGGCGTGTCCTCGGGCAGGATCTGCTGGTTCAGCGCGCAGCGGATCGCCCGCCCGCGCGCCAGCGCCTCGGCATGCGCCGCGTCGCTCGCGATCAGCGCGTCGCGGATCGAGCCCAGCGTCGCGCCGGCGTGATGCGCGATGCGCTCGTCGGTCCCCAGGGCCTCGCGCAGCGAAGCGAAGTAGCGCACGGTGATCGTCATCTCGGTCAGCTTGTCGAAGGAAATCGCGGTCCGGCCGCCGCGGCGCGGTTGGTCAGAACAGCTCGTTGAACGGCAGGAAGCGCAGCAACTGTCCGGGCTCGACGGTGCTGCCCGGCGGCAGGTCGATCAGACCGTCGGCCCAGGCGGCCGAACTCATCACGCCGGAGCTCTGGTTGCCGAACAACTGCAACCCGCCCGCGTCGCTGAGCTTCGCGCGCAGGAACTCGCGGCGCTTGTCGGCCTTGGTCCAGGTGAATTCCGCCGGCAGCTGGAAACCGCGCGGGGCCAGCTGCGTCGCTCCCTGCAGGCGCAGGAGCACCGGCCGCACGAACAGCAGGAAGGTCACGAAGCTCGACACCGGATTGCCGGGCAGGCCCATGAACCAGGTACGGCCGCCCTGGCTGGTCACCTCGCCGAAGGCCAGCGGCTTGCCCGGCTTGATCGCGATCTGCCAGAGGTCCAGCCGGCCTTCGCGCTCCAGCGCGGGCTTGAGGTGGTCCTCCTCGCCGACGGAGACGCCGCCCGAGCTGAGGATGAGGTCGGCGTCCCGGGCCGCGTCGCGCAGCGCCGC
>NZ_VOSR01000553.1:0-8004 GCF_007997345.1 Mitsuaria sp. TWR114 | reverse complement strand
CGCCTTCAGGTAGCGGTCGAACACCATCGCCACCGCCCGGACGAAGAACCAGCCCATCGGCGTGACCTGCACGCCGCGCGCATTGACCGTCACCAGGCCGTCCGCCGCGAACTGTCGCAGGCGCTCGAGCTCCGGCGCGAAGTAATCCGCGACGACGATCCCGTGCGAGCGCTCGATCGGATCGAACTCGAGCCGGCCCTGGCACATCAGCGCCATGATCGCGTCGCGCCGCACCAGGTCGTCCTGGTCGAGCGTCAGCCCGCGCTCGACGGGCAGGCGTCCCTCGCGAAGGGCGGCGTAATACTCGGGCAGCGTCTTGACGTTCTGCGCGAAGGAGGCGCCGACCTTGGAGATCGCCGACACGCCCAGCGCCACCAGGTCGCAGTCCGGCTGGGTGCTGTAGCCCTGGAAGTTGCGATGCAGGCGCCCTTCCCGCTTGGCGACGGCGAGCGGATCGTCCGCCAGCGCGAAGTGGTCCATGCCGATGTAGCTGTAGCCACGGGCGATGAACCCGGCAATGGCGCCGGCCAGCATCCGCAGCTTGTCCGGGGCCGGCGGCAGCGCGGCGGTGTCGATGCGGCGCTGCGGCTTGAAGCGGTGCGGCAGGTGGGCGTACCCGTAGAGCGCGATGCGGTCGGGCCGCAAGGCGGCGACCTGGTCGATCGTCCGCGCGAAGGAGGTGGGCGTCTGGCGCGGCAGGCCGTGGATCAGGTCGACGTTGATCGAGCGGAAGCCCAGGTCGCGCGCGGCGCCCATCAGCGCCGTGACGCTCTCCAGGCTCTGCTCGCGATGCACGGCCCGCTGCACGTCGGGATCGAAGTCCTGCACGCCGAAGCTCAGCCGGTTGAACCCCAGCGTGCGCAGGTGGCGCAGCCGCGCGACGTCGATCGTCCGCGGATCGACCTCGATGGAGATCTCGGCATCGGCCGCGAGGCGGAAGTGGCGATGCAGCAAGGCCATCAGCATCGACAGCTCGCGGTCGGCCAGGAAGGTCGGCGTGCCACCGCCGAAATGCAGCTGCGACACCAGCGCGCGCGCGCCGAGCCGCCGGTGCACCAGCGCCATTTCCGCCTCCAGCGCGTCGACATAGACCGCCGCACGCTCGTGGTGGCGGGTGACCACCTTGTTGCAGGCGCAGTAGTAGCAGACCGACTCGCAGAACGGGATGTGGACATAGACCGACAGCGGCTGCGTCGCCGCGGGGCCGAACGCGCGCAGCGCCAGCGTCTCTCCATGACGTTCGGCATCGATGCCTGCATGAAAGCGGTCGGCCGTCGGATAGGAGGTGTAGCGCGGTCCGGCGATGTCGAACCGGCGCAGCAGGTCGGCATCGGGAATGCTGCGGTCCCACGGGGTCGGATCAGGGTTCATGGGCGGCGATCCTCACCCTTTGCTGCCAAATCGTCATTGATTGATGTCATTGCCGGCGCCGGGCCCCGACAAAGAATCCGCCGCTTCCTCGCATGCCTGACCGCCTCATGTCGAGCCGCCTCCGACTTTCCCTGCCCCCTGCCGCGCCGCACGACCTCTTCAAGATCAGCTGCTCGACCTGCGCGCTGCGCCAGATCTGCCTGCCGACCGGCCTGCCCGCCGCGGAGGTGCTGCAGCTCGAACGCATGGTGAGCGATCGGCGCGCGGTCGCGCGCGGAGCGGTGCTGTTCAAGACCGGCGACGTCTTCGAGGCGATCTACATCGTCCGCACCGGCTTCTTCAAGACCTCGGCGTCGGCGCAGGACGGCCGCGATCAGGTCACCGGCTTCCACATGGCCGGCGAGCTGCTGGGCCTGGACGGCATCTATGACGGCGCGCACGCGAGCCAGGCGGTCGCGCTGGAGGACTCGCAGGTGTGCGTCGTTCCCTACGGTCGGCTGGAGGACCTCACCCGCGAGTTCGACCGCCTGCAGCGCCAGTTCCATCGGCTGATGAGCCGGGAACTCGTGCGGGACCAGGCCATGATGGTGCTGCTCGGCTCGATGCGGGCGGAACAGCGCGTCGCCGCGTTCCTGATCAACCTGATGCGTCGGCTGCGCGCACGCGGCTTCTCGTCCTCCAGCGTCGTGCTGCGCATGACGCGCGACGAGATCGGCAGCCATCTGGGGCTCACGCTGGAGACGGTCAGCCGCACTTTCTCACGCATGCAGGAAGACGGCGTGCTGGAGGTGCGGGCGCGTGAGTTGCGCGTCCTCAAGCCGCGCCGGCTGCTGCAACTGGTCCGCCGCGCCGTGTAGGCACGAGCCCGGACCCCGAGGTCGATCAGGGAGTCTGCCCGCCCGTCGCCGCGTGGTTGCGCGCCTTCATCGCGGGCGCCATCGCGGCGTCGGCGCCCGCCTCCGCTGCGACACCGCTCCGATCGACGCCGCCCGACGAAGGGACGACGGGGTCGGGATGCGTCAGCGCGAGTACCAGGGTGGCCACGCCCGCCACCACGACCATGCCGGGCCCGCCGACCACCAGCCACATCATTGGATGCCGCCACCAGGGACCGCTGCCCGGCGTGTCCAGGTCGTTGATTCGTGTCGTCGTCATGGAAGCTCCCGCTGAAGGCCTGGGCGCCGACGAGGCGCCGGATCGGATGCCGCGCTCATCGCGGCACCATGAAAGTGGATTTCTCGAACAGTTCGCGTGCATCGCCGGCCCCCGACGGGCCGCCCGCCTCCACCCGGCGGATCGAGAACCGCATCGGATGCACGCCCGGTCCCAGCCGCCGCGCCTGCTCCGCGGGCAGGCGCAGCGAGACGGTGACCCAGCGCGCCTCGGCGGGCGCCAGCGTCAATCGCCCGGTCGGTGCGGCGACCCGCAGGCCGGGGATGCCATCGACATCCAGCACGAACCCCTGCGTCGATTCGGCGGCGTTCATCAATTGCAGGCGATAGACGTTCTCCACGACCCCGTCCTCGACCTCCCGCGCCAGCGCGGCGCGATCGCGCACCACATCCACCTTGAAGGGCATCCGCACCGCCAGGCTCCAGACCAGCGCAGCCGACACCGCCAGCAGGATCCCGCCGTAGATCAGCACGCGGGGCCGCAACACACGTCGCCATTGGCGCGCGGCGCCCCAACGATGCTGCATGCCGTTCTGCGTCGCGTATCGGATCAGGCCGCGCGGATAGCCGAACTTGTCCATCACGTCGTTGCAGACGTCGATGCAGGCGGCGCATCCGATGCACTCGTGTTGCAGGCCCTTGCGGATGTCGATGCCGGTGGGACACACGTGGACGCACTGCTGGCAATCGACACAGGCGCCGAGTCCGATCGTCGACAGGTCCGCCTTCTTCGAGCGCGGGCCGCGCGGATCGCCGCGCTCGGCGTCGTAGCTGATGATCAGCGTGTCCCGATCCAGCATCGCGCTCTGGAAGCGGGCATAGGGACACATGTACTTGCAGACCTGTTCCCGCAGGTAGCCCGCATTGCCATAGGTCGCCAATCCATAGAACAGGATCCAGAAGACTTCCCATCCGCCGAGCGCCGCCTGCATGGCGTTCTCGCCCAGCACGCGGATCGGTTCGAAGTAGCCGACGAAGGTGAAACCGGTCCAGAGCGACACGGCCAGCCACGCGGCGTGTTTCGCCGTCTTGCGCCCCAGCTTGCCAAACGACCAGCCCGCCTTGTCGAGACGGATGCGCGCCGCGCGGTCGCCCTCGGTGTGCCGCTCGATCCACAGGAAGATCTCGGTGTAGACCGTCTGCGGGCAGGCGTAGCCGCACCACAGCCGGCCCGCCACTGCGGTGAAGAAGAACAGCCCGAAGGCCGACACGACCAGCAAGGCGGTCAGGTAGATGAAGTCCTGCGGGTACAGGATCAGGTCGAAGATCAGGAAGCGCCGCGCGTCCAGGTCGAACAGGACGGCCTGGCGGCCGTTCCAGCTCAGCCAGGGCAGCCCATAGAACAGCAGCTGCGTCGCCCACACCAGCGCCCAGCGCCAGAAGGCAAACCACCCATGCACCGCGCGGGGATAGACCTTCGCCTCGGAGGCATACAGCGAGATCGTCTTGAGCTCAGGGGCGCTCATGAGACAGCCCCCAGATATAGGCCGCCAGCACGCGGATCTGCTCGGGGCTGAGCCGGGAGCCGTGCTCCGGCATGTGGCTGTGTTTGCCGTTGTTGATCATCGCGACGATCGCAGGCTCGCCCCAACCGTGCAGCCAGACCTTGTCGGTGAGGTTGGGAGCGCCCAGCGCCTGATTGCCGCGGCCGTCCATGCCGTGGCAGGCGGCGCAGGCGGTGAATCTGGATTTGCCCAGCGCGGCCGCCACCGAGTTGTGCGGACTGCCCGACAGGCTCAGCACGTAATGCGCCAGGTTGCGCACATCCTCGCCGTTGCCGACCGCCGCCGCCATCGGTGGCATCGTGCCTTCCCGGCCACGCGTGATCGTCTCGATGAGGGTCTCGCCGCTGCCGCCATACAGCCAGTCGTTGTCGGTCAGGTTCGGGAAGCCCTTGGATCCCTTGGCGTCGGAGCCATGGCAGGTGGCGCAGTTGTTGGCGAACAGGCGTTCGCCGATGCCCATCGCCTGCGGATCCCTGGCCACGGTTTCCACCGGCAGCCCGTCGAACCTGGCGTAGATCGCCCGCATGGCCTCGCGGGCCTTGGCCTGCTCGGCCTCGAATTGGCCGGTGCTCGACCAGCCCAGCCGACCGGCGTAGCCGCCCAGACCCGGATACAGCGCCAGATAGAGCACCGAGAAGACCACCGTCAGCACGAACAGCACCATCCACCAGCGAGGCAGCGGGTTGTTGAGCTCCCGGATGTCCTCGTCCCAGACGTGGCCGGTGGAGTTGTCGGCGGCCATCACCTTGCGGCGGCTGGCGATGATCAGCAGGGCCAGGCACAGGGCCAGGCCCAGCACGGTGGCAGCGGCCACGAACAGCGACCAGCCGTTCGAAACGAAATCACTCATGACGACCTCCTTGGAGCGCCACGTCCTCGTCCGACAGGACGAGCGCCCCCTGGTCTTCGAATCGTTCCCGGTTGCGGCGGGCATAGGCCCACCCCACGATGCCGGCGAACACCAGCAGCGACAGCACGGTCACCGCGCAGCGCAGCACATTCACATCGATGTCAGGCATGACGGCGCTCCGATCAGGGCTTCAGCGCGGTGCCCAGCACCTGCAGGTAGGCGACGACGGCATCCATTTCGGTCTTGCCCTGGACTTCGGCGCCGGCCTGGGCGATCTGCTCGTCCGTGTAGGGCACACCGACGGTCCGCAGCGCGCGCATCTTGGGCGCGAGGTCCTTCGGATCGAGCGCCGCGCCTGACAGCCAGGCGTAGGCCGGCATGTTGGACTCGGGCACCAGGTCCCGCGGATTGGTCAGGTGCAGGCGGTGCCACTCGTCGCTGTACTTGCCGCCGACCCGGGCCAGGTCGGGGCCGGTCCGCTTGCTGCCCCACTGGAAGGGGTGGTCGTAGACGAACTCGCCGGCGACCGAGTAATGCCCGTAGCGCAGCGTCTCGGCGCGCAGCGGGCGGATCATCTGGGAGTGGCAGTTGTAGCAACCCTCACGGATGTAGACATCGCGGCCGGCGAGCTGCAGCGGCGAATACGGCTTCAGATGCTCGACGGCCTGCGTGGTCGAGCGCTGGAAGAACAGCGGGACGATCTCGACGATGCCGCCGACGATCACCGTCAGCAGCACCAGCACGATCATCAGGAAGTTGCTGGTCTCGATGCGCTCGTGACCGGTGGCGGGGGCATGGGCATTGGCCATGACGTGCTCCTTGGGGGTCCGGGCGTTCAGGCGGCGGCCGCGAACGCGGCGCCGGGAATGGGATGGCGGGCCGGGCGGCCGACTCGGACCGTCATCACGACGTTCCAGGCCATCAGGCACATCCCGCTCAGGTACAGCAGGCCGCCCAGCAGCCGCACCACGTAGAACGGGTAGGTCGCCTTGACGCTCTCGGCGAAGGTCCAGGTCAACGTGCCGTCCGGATTCACCGCGCGCCACATCAGGCCCTGCATGACGCCGGCGATCCACATCGCGGCGATGTAGAGCACGATGCCCAGCGTGGCGATCCAGAAGTGCAGTTCGATGGCGCGCTTGGAATACATCTCCACGCGGCCGTACATGCGGGGGATGAGGTGATACAGCGCCCCCATCGAGATGAAGCCCACCCAGCCCAGCGCGCCGCTGTGCACGTGGCCGACGGTCCAGTCGGTGTAGTGGGAGAGCGCGTTGACGGTCTTGATCGACATCATCGGCCCCTCGAAGGTCGACATGCCGTAGAACGACAGCGCCACGATGAGGAACTTCAGGATCGGGTCGTCGCGCAGCTTGTGCCACGCGCCGCTGAGCGTCATGACGCCGTTGATCATGCCGCCCCAGCTCGGCGCCAGCAGCACCAGCGAGAACAGCATGCCGACGCTCTGCGCCCAGTCCGGCAGCGCGGTGTAGTGCAGGTGGTGGGGGCCCGCCCACATGTAGGTGAAGATCAGCGCCCAGAAGTGGACGATCGACAGCCGGTAGCTGTAGACCGGCCGGTTCGCCTGCTTGGGGATGTAGTAGTACATCAGGCCGAGGAAGCCGGCCGTCAGGAAGAAGCCGACCGCGTTGTGGCCGTACCACCACTGCACCATGCGTCCTGGACGCCGGCATAGGCGGAGTAGCTCTTGGTCAGCGAGACCGGGATCTCGGCGCTGTTGACGATGTGCAGCAGCGCCACCGCGATGATGAAGGCGCCGAAGAACCAGTTGGCCACGTAGATGTGGCGCACGCGTCGAACGCCGATCGTGCCGAAGAAGACGATCGCGTAGGCGACCCAGACCACGGCGATCAGGAGGTCGATGGGCCATTCGAGTTCGGCGTATTCCTTGCCGGTGGTCAGGCCCAGCGGCAGGGTGATCGCGGCGAGCACGATGACGACCTGCCAGCCCCAGAAGGTGAACCACGCCAGCGCGGGGGCGAACAGCTTCACATGGCTGGTGCGCTGGACGACGTGGAAGGCGGTGGCCATCAGCACGCAGCCGCCGAAGGCGAAGATCACCGCGTTGGTGTGCAGCGGCCGGAGCCGGCCGTAGCTGAGCCAGGGAATGCCGAAGTTCAACTCCGGCCAGGCGAGCTGCGCGGCGATGACCACGCCGACCAGCATTCCCACCACGCCCCACAGCACCGCCGCCAGCGCGAAGGCGCGGACCACGCCGTCCTCGTAGCTGGGCGCGCCTGCGCGTGCTCCCGTTGACTCTGATTTGCTTGCCATGCTGGCTCCTCGAGGCGCTCTTCGCGCGATTGGCGGCGATTGTTCGGCGCCTGGTTCGCCAGCGTGTTGATGACGGTCAAGCTCCGGCGTCGTCCTCGAGGATTCGTTGACCTTCCCGGTCCAGCGACTCGAGCTGTCCGTCCTGCACGGCCCAGCCGAACACCATCAGCACCAGCAGGACCAGCACGACCGAGAACGGGATCAGCAGGTAGAGGATGTCCATGTGCGGGTTCCGGAACGATGTCGAGGCGTCGGGGGCGGCCTCACCGACGGAAGGTCGTGTCGCGTCCGAGGCGTGCGGCGTTGGCCACCACCAGCAGCGAACTCGTCGCCATGCCCAGGCCCGCTGCCCACGGCGGCAGCCAGCCCACCAGCGCCATCGGCACGCACGCCGCGTTGTAGAGCGCCGACCAGGCCAGGTTCTGGCGCGCCACGTGGCGCGTTCGCCGGGCCAGGCCGAGCGCGGTGGTGATCGCGCCGAGCCGGTCCGACACCAGCAGCGCGTCGGCGCGCGACTTGGCGAGGTCGGCGCCCTGTCCTCGCCACCGAGACCTGCGCACGCGCGAGCACCGGCGCGTCGTTGATGCCGTCGCCGATCATCAGCACGCGATGGCCGCAGGCCTGCAAGGCCGCCACATGGGCCAGCTTGTCCTCGGGGCTCGCGCCGCCGCGCCATCGCACCGGGCCGACTTGGTCCGCGATCGCGGCCACGCGCTCGGGTGCATCGCCGGACAGCAGGTGCACCTCCAGCCCGCGCTCGCGCCAGGCGCTCACCGCCGTCCGCCCATCGTCGCGCAGCGCCTCGTCGAAC
>NZ_VOSR01000552.1:0-3623 GCF_007997345.1 Mitsuaria sp. TWR114 | reverse complement strand
GCGCCGCGATCGCGATCAGGCCGAACACGACGATGCTGACGCCGCCCATCACCGCGAGCGGGATGGCCTGGATCAGCGCGCCGAACTTCGGCGAGAAACCCAGCACCAGCGCCATCAGCGCGGCGAAGACGAAGACGGCGGTCGAGTAGATGCGGGTCGCGGCCATGACGCCGACGTTCTCGGCGTAGGTGGTGACGCCGGTACCGCCGACCGCACCGCTGGCGATGGTCGCCAGGCCGTCACCGACGAAGGCCCGGCCCAGGAAGGGCGACATGTCGCGACCGGTCATCGCGCCCACGGCCTTCAGGTGGCCCAGGTTCTCGGCCACCAGGATCAGCGCCACCGGCGCGATCATCAGCATCGCCGCGCCGTCGAAGACCGGCGCATGGAAGCTGGGCAGCCCGAACCACGGCGCGGCCGCGACCTTGCTGAGGTCGATGGGCGTGCCCAGGCCGAAGCCGTTGGTCAGCAGCGCGTAGATCAGGCTGGCCTGCACCAGGCCGGCCAGGATCAGCAGCCGCTGCAGCATGCCGCGCGCATGCACCGCCACCAGCGCGACGCTGAGGAAGGTCGCGGCCTGCATCCAGGCGTCGAAGGGCGTCGGCGCCATGTTCTTGATGGGGACCGCCGCCAGGTTCAGGCCGATCACCGCCACCACCGCGCCGGTCACCACCGGCGGCATCAGTCGCTCGACCCAGCCGCTGCCGGTGGCCGAGACCAGCAGGCCGATCGCCGTGTACAGCACGCCGCAGGCGACGATGCCGCCCAGCGCCAGGGGCAGGTTGGGATTGGGGCCGCTGCCGGCATACCCGGTCGCGGCGATGACGACGCCGATGAACGCGAAGCTCGAGCCCAGGTAGCTCGGCACCCGGCCGCCGGTCAGGAAGAAGAACAGCAGCGTGCCCACGCCGCTCATCAGCACGGCGACGTTGGGATCGAAACCCATCAGCAGCGGCGCCAGCACGGTGGCACCGAACATGGCGATCACATGTTGCAGGCCGAGCGCCGCGGTCTGCGGCCAGGACAGGCGTTCATCGGGGGCAATCGCCTTCTCGGGGCCGACGGTCACGGGCCGCCAGCGCATCAACCACGCCATGGACTTTCCTCAACGGGACAAGCCAGGGAGTGTAAGGAGGCCCCATCACATCGCCACTCCGGGCATATCCCGTGACCAGGCGGCCCGGCGGAGGCTTGACGGGATGGCGCATGCGATGCACGCGCCGCCGCTCAGAACAGCACCATGTCGCGGTTGTGGCGCGGCAGCATGCGCAGCAGCCGGCGCCACGACACCCAGGCGCGCCACAGCGCGCCGCCGGTCAGCAGGCTCAGGATCAGCAGGATGGTCATGGCAAGGCTCCTCGGGCTCAGGGAAGGGGAAAACGGGGCAGTTCGCACGAGCGTGCGAAATTGAGGCAGCGATTGGGCGCAGGCGGGGGCATGGCGTGTGGGTCAGCGGGAGGCTTCGACGGCCGAGGTGGGCGGCGCCGTCAGCATCGGGGCCATCAGGCGCCGATAGCTGGTCCAGGCCCGCTCGACCGCATCCGGCGTGCGCAGGAAGCGCACTTCGCGGACCAGCGCGGTGAAGAGGCCGTCCAGCTCGAAGATCAGTTGATCGAGATCCGCGTCCTCGCGCAGCTGGCCCGCGTCCTGCGCCTGGACCAGCGTGCGGCGCAGCGTCGAGCGCCAGCGCCGGACACCGTCGAGCAGGCGTTCGCGCATGGCGTCATCGCGGTCGTCGTATTCGAAGGCGCCTGCCACGTACAGGCAGTTGCCGTGCGGCCCGCCGACGCGCCCCAACCAGGCGCGCACCATCGCGTCCATGCGGGGCAGGCCGCGCGCTCGCGCAGCGCCGGCAGGATGACCTCCTGCTGGAAGGTCTTCTCGAAGGCATCCAGCACCGCGGCCTGCAGCGCCTCCCGCGAGCCGATGCGCGAGAAGACACCGCTCTTGGACAGGTTCAGGCGCTTGGCGACCTCACCGATCGAGAGGCTGTCCAGGCCGTCGAGGCGGGCCATCTCCAGCGCGACATCGACGATGGCGCTCTGCGTCAGTTCGCTGCGGGCGGTCTTGGCTTCCATGACGCGCAAGTTAGCACGGTCGTGCGAAACCCGCCGCAGGCCCCGAATGCCACGGATGACGGCCGGGTTATTCGTCGCTGGAGTCGGCTTGTGGCGCCGTGTCGTCCATCGCCTGCCCGGTGTCCTCGGCAGCGCCGGCCGGAGGGCGTCCGCGACGCGCCGCCGGGGAAGGCGCCGGCTTGATGCCGCGGCGCTTGAGCGCCTCCCGCAGCAACAACTCGATCTGGGCGTTGGACGAGCGCAGCTCGATCGCGGCCAGCCGCTCGATCTCCTCCCATAGCGCGGGATCGAGGCGCAGCGGGAATTGCTTCTTCGCGGGACTGGCCATCTGCGCCCGCCGCTCAGTTGTAGAGCGTCCCAGCGTTCACGATGGGCTGCGTGTCCTTGTCGGAGCACAGCACCACCAGCAGGTTGGACACCATCGCCGCCTTGCGTTCGTCGTCGAGCTGGACGATCTCCCGCTCGCTCAGGCCCTTGAGCGCCTCCTCGACCATGCTGACCGCGCCGTGCACGATCTTCTTGCGGGCGCTGATGATGGCCTCGGCCTGCTGCCGGCGCAGCATCACCTGGGCGATCTCGGGGGCGTAGGCCAGGTGCGTGAGCATCGCCGTCTCGACGCTGACCCCCGCCGGCTGCAGGCGCGCCTGCAACTCCGCGATCATCGCGGCCATCACCTCGTCGGCGCCGGCGCGCAGGGTGATCTCGCGGCTGTCGAGGTCATCGCCCTCGTCGTAGGCGAATTGCGAGGCGACATGCCGGATCGCCGCCTCCGCCTGGATGCTGACGTACTGCTCGAAGTCGTCGACCTCGAACACGGCGCGGGCCGTGTCCTCGACCCGCCAGACCACGGCGGCGCTGATCTCGACCGGGTTGCCGCGCTTGTCGTTGACCTTCAGCGTCGGCGCGTCGAGGTTGCGGGCGCGCAGCGACAGGCGGCGCTTCATCATGAACAGCGGGATCGTCCAGCGCAGGCCGGGCGTGCGGTCGGTGCCGACGTAGCGGCCGAAGAGCGTCAGCACGCGGGCCTCGTTGGGCTGCTGGATGTACAGGCCGGTCAGCAAGATGACGCCGGTCACCACCAAGGCCAGCTGCGGCAGGCCGACCGCGTCATGGCCGAGCGCGGCGAAGCGCCAGATCGCGAAGGCCAGCAGGCCCAGGCCGATGAGCAGCGCGGCATAACCGTTGGCCGTGCCGGCGCGCCGCTCCAGCGGCGTCGGCGCCGCGCCGGGCGAGGGCTTGTTCTTCGGGACTGCGGTCGTGCTCATCAACAGCTCCTCCAAAAAGGTGATATCACTTTAAGCGCAACCGCCCCCGGCGCGCAAGGGCCGACGCGGAGCCACCCCCAAGAGAGGGGCCGGGCGAAGGGCCCGCAGAAAGCAGAAAGCGCCCGCGAGGGGCGCTTTCGAGAGGGCGCTTCGGAGGGAGCGCAGAGCGTCCGCGCTGGCGCGGCGCCCGTGGACGCTCAGCCCTTGCGGGCCAGCGGCAGCAGGAAGTTGGCCACGGCGATGCAGCGCTGGCCCAGTTCTTCCTCGCTGACGCGCAGGC
>NZ_VOSR01000551.1:0-9339 GCF_007997345.1 Mitsuaria sp. TWR114 | reverse complement strand
CCGCTCGCGGATGGCGGCAACGGCGGTGACGCCCTCGTCCAGCAGCGCCTGGGTGCGGAACACGCCGGCGTGCGACTGCATCGCGGCGCGCAGGTCGTTGGCGACGTTCTGCGCGTACTCGCCGCCGGTGTTGGATTCCAGGCGGGCCAGGCGCGCCAGCGTCTGGTCGGCGGCGTCCTTGGGCAGCGGCTTGTGGGCCTTGCCGGCGGCCTTGAAGCCCTTGTGCGCCTCGACGATGTGGTTGCCGGCGGCGCGGCCGAAGACCACCAGGTCCAGCAGCGAGTTCGTGCCCAGGCGGTTGGCGCCGTGCACCGAGACGCAGGAGCACTCGCCCACCGCGTACAGGCCGTTGACCACGCTCTTGTGATCCTCGCCCTTCTGGACGACGACCTGGCCGTTGACGTTGGTCGGGATGCCGCCCATCTGGTAATGGATGGTCGGCACGACCGGGATCGGCTCCTTGGTGATGTCGACGTTGGCGAAGTTGTGGCCGATCTCGAACACGGACGGGAGCCGCTTGAGGATGGTGTCGCCGCCCAGGTGGGTCATGTCCAGCACGACGTAGTCCTTGTTGGGACCGCAGCCGCGACCTTCCTTGATCTCCTGGTCCATGCAGCGCGAGACGAAGTCGCGCGGCGCCAGGTCCTTCAGCGTCGGGGCGTAGCGCTCCATGAAGCGCTCGCCGTTGGCGTTGCGCAGGATTGCGCCCTCGCCGCGGCAGCCTTCGGTCAGCAGCACGCCGGCACCGGCCACGCCGGTCGGGTGGAACTGCCAGAACTCCATGTCCTGCAGCGGGATGTCGGCGCGCGCGCCATGCCCAGGCCGTCACCGGTGTTGATGAAGGCGTTGGTCGAGGCCGCGAAGATGCGTCCCGCGCCGCCGGTGGCCAGCAGCACGGTCTTGGCTTCGAGGATGTGGATCTCGCCCGTCTCCATCTCCAGCGCGGTCACGCCGACCACGTCGCCCTCGGCGTCGCGGATCAGGTCCAGCGCCATCCACTCGACGAAGAAGTTGGTGCGGGCCTTGACGTTCTGCTGGTACAGCGTGTGCAGCAGCGCGTGGCCGGTGCGGTCGGCCGCGGCGCAGGCGCGCTGGACCGGCTTCTCGCCGTAGTTGGCGGTGTGGCCGCCGAACGGACGCTGGTAGATCGTGCCGTCCGGGTTGCGGTCGAACGGCATGCCGAAGTGCTCGAGCTCGTAGACCACCTTCGGCGCTTCACGGCACATGAACTCGATGGCGTCCTGGTCGCCCAGCCAGTCCGAGCCCTTCACGGTGTCGTAGAAGTGGTAATGCCAGTTGTCTTCCGACATGTTGCCCAGGCTGGCACCGATGCCGCCTTGCGCGGCCACGGTGTGCGAGCGGGTCGGGAAGACCTTGGACAGCACGGCCACGTTCAGGCCGGCGAGCGACAGCTGCAGCGACGCGCGCATGCCGGAGCCGCCGCTCCCACGATGACGACGTCGAATTTGCGCTTGGGCAGCGAGGTTCCGATTTGCATTTCTTACAGCCTCCAGAGCACTTGGATCGCCCAACCCGCGCAACCCGTCAACCACACCAGCGTGAACACATGCAGCGCCAGCCGCACGCCCACCGGCTTCACGTAATCCATCCAGATGTCGCGCACGCCGACCCAGGCGTGATACGCCAGGGAGACGATCAGCGCGAAGGTCAGGAACTTCATCCATTGCTTGCTGAAGATGCCGGCCCACAGGTCGTAGCCCAGCGGCTGGCTGGTGAACAGCACCTGCGCCAGCAGCACGAGGGTGAACAGCGCCATGAGCAGCGCGGTGGCGCGTTGGGCCATCCAGTCGCGCAGGCCGTAATGCGCACCGGTGACGATGCGCTTGCTTCCGTAGGTTGTCATTGTTGATTTGCCTCTTGGGTCAATCGTCGGGATTCATCCCGGTCGCGCGAGCCGAGCCGCGCGCCGGCGGCGGGATCAGTACAGGCCGAACAGCTTGGCGCCGAGCGCGATCGTCAGCACGATGGACAGCACCAGCGTCACGATGGCGCTGCTCTTGCCTTGCTGCTTGCTGACGCTGTGGGTCGCATCCATCCACAGATGGCGCACGCCCGCGATGAAGTGGTGGAGGTAGCCCCAGATCAGGGCCAGCGCGGCCAGCTTGATGAACCAGCCCGGCAGGAAGCCGATGCCCGAGACGAAGGCCGCGGTGAAGGTTTCGTAAGAGATCTCCGACGTGAGGCTGGTGTCGAACATCCAGATCACGAACGGGAGCAGGAAGAACATCAGCAGGCCGCTGATGCGGTGCAGGATCGAGACGATGCCCGCCGGCGGCAGGCGATAGCCAACGATCTGCGTGACATGGATGTTGGTGTAGACCGGTCGATTCTTCTTGGTGGCTTGGGTGGCGTCCGTCATGTCCGACCTTGTAATCAATGTGAAACCCGAAGATTTTATGGCAACGCAACACCCCGGAAGGGTGTCCTGGGCGCATGTCGTTTTCATGCGGTGCCATGAAAACGTCATCGCCGCAACGCGAATGCATCAGTTCAGGTCGTTGCGATAGAAGTGATGAGTAGTGTTGTAGAGGCCGCGGCGCAACTCCACCGGCTTGTCGCCGTAGGTGAAGGCCAGACGCTCGACGCTCAGCAGCGGACTGCCGGGCGCCACCTGCAGCAGCGCGGCGGCGTCTTCCTCCGCCGCGACCGCCCGGATCTTTTCCTGCGCGCGAATCATCGGCACGCCGAATTCGGTTTCAAGCAGGCTGTAGAACGGCCCGCGATGCTCCAGCAGCCGCTCCGCCGTCAGCCCCTTGAACAGGGCGCCGGGCAGCCAGATGTCGTCCAGCACGACCGGCTGGCCGCCGCTGTGCAGCAGGCGGCGGATCTCGATGACCGGATCGCCGGCGCGCAGCTGCATCAGCTTGGCGATGAAGGCCGGCGCGCGCTGGCGCTTGCAGTCCAGCAGCTGGCGCCCGAGCGAGGCGGCGGCATCGCCGTCGGGCGTGAGGCGCAGGAAGCGGTATTGCTGCTGCTGTTCCGCATGGGTGGCGACGAAGGTGCCCTTCCCTTGCTTGCGGACCAGCAGGTTGTCGGCGGCGAGTTCATCGACGGCCTTGCGGACGGTGCCCTGGCTCACCCCGAAGCGGGCGGCCAGGTCCATCTCGCTGGGGATGGTCTCGCCCGCCTTCCACTCGCCGGCCTGCAGGCCCTTGAGGATCAACCCCTTGATCTGGCGATACAGCGGGCTGAACGACGGCGCGGCTTCCGCGCGCGCCAGCTCATTGAGCGGCGTGACGGGGTGAACCGGGGCGGCGGGGGGCGACATGGGGCGCGATTCGAGCACAACTGCGGTGCGAGCGTCCATCCTGCGAGGGGAGTCCGAGGAGATTAGTCTTATATAAGACACAAGAGTGTCAGTTTCACGCAATGGTCGCCCGCTAATTTGGGGGCGACTCCCCACACCGGTGGGCGAAGAAGACCCTATCGCGATCCGTGCCGCCACCGTGCTGGCCTACACTTGCCGCCGCTGGCGCGGACCGCGCCTCCCGCATCATTCACTCGCACTTCCCCGGAGACTTCTGATGAGCAAGAAACCCGTTCGCGTCGCCGTCACCGGCGCCGCCGGCCAGATCGGCTACGCCCTGCTGTTCCGCATCGCCAGCGGCGAGATGCTGGGCAAGGACCAGCCCGTCATCCTGCAGCTGCTGGAGATCCCGGACGAGAAGGCCCAGAACGCGCTCAAGGGCGTGATCATGGAACTGGAAGACTGCGCCTTCCCGCTGCTGGCCGGCATCGAGGCGCACAGCGACCCGATGACCGCCTTCAAGGACACCGACTACGCGCTGCTGGTCGGCGCCCGTCCGCGCGGCCCGGGCATGGAGCGTTCGGACCTGCTGGCCGCCAACGCCCAGATCTTCACCGTGCAGGGCAAGGCGCTGAACGCCGTGGCCTCGCGCAACGTCAAGGTGCTCGTGGTCGGCAACCCCGCCAATACCAACGCCTACATCGCGATGAAGTCGGCCCCGGACCTGCCGGCCAAGAACTTCACCGCCATGCTGCGCCTGGACCACAACCGCGCCGCCTCGCAGATCGCCGCCAAGACCGGCAAGCCGGTCGCCGGCATCGAGAAGCTGGCCGTGTGGGGCAACCACTCGCCGACGATGTACGCGGACTACCGCTACGCCACCATCGACGGCCAGTCGGTCAAGGCCCTGATCAACGATGAAGAGTGGAACCGCACCACTTTCCTGCCGACCGTGGGCAAGCGCGGCGCCGCGATCATCGCCGCGCGCGGCCTGTCGTCGGCCGCCTCGGCCGCCAACGCCGCCATCGACCACATGCGCGACTGGGCCCTGGGCACCGACGGCAAGTGGGTCACGATGGGCATCCCGTCGGACGGCTCGTACGGCATTCCGAAGGAAGTCATGTTCGGCTACCCGGTGACCGTCGAGAACGGCGAATACAAGATCGTCCAGGGCCTGGAGATCGACGCCTTCTCGCAAGAGTGCATCAACAAGACGCTGAACGAGCTGCTGGAAGAGCAGAACGGCGTCAAGCATCTGCTGTAAGCCGCGCGAGGGTCCGCAGGGGCCCGCGCACCGCTTCCGCTGAGCGACACTCGACGGGCCGGCCTTTCGCAAGAAGGCCGGCCCTTCTTCCTTCCAGAGTTCAACCCCTCCCGCCGTCATCGCATGAGCACGCTCCTCCACCCCGCCGACGCCCTGTTAGAAGACGGCCAGGCGCCCGTCGTCCTGCCGGTCGTCGACCATTACTGCGGCGTCGAGGCCCGCATGATCAAGAGCCTGGAGCTGCAGGCGCGGATGGGCCCGGTCTTCGACATCACGCTGGACTGCGAGGACGGCGCACCCGTCGGCGGCGAGGCCGAGCACATGCTGCTGGTGCTGCACCTGCTCAACGGCTCGCTCAATGCGCATGGCCGCGTCGGCGTGCGCGTGCATCCGTTCAACCACCCGGCCTTCGAAGCGGACGTGGAGGCGGTCATCGCCGGCGGCGGCGAGAAGCTCGCCTTCCTGATGATCCCCAAGCCCGAAGGCATCGCGGACCTGGACCGCGCCATCGCCTTCATCGACGACTGCCTCAAGCGCCACGCGATCCGCAAGCCGCTGCCGCTGCACACGCTGATCGAGACCCACGGCGCGCTGCGCGACGTGATGGCGATCGCGGCACACCCGCGCATCGAGTCGCTGTCGTTCGGGCTGATGGACTTCGTGTCGGCGCATCGCGGCGCGATCCCGCGCTCCGCGCTGACGGTCGAGGGCCAGTTCACCCATCCGCTGGTGCGGCGCGCCAAGCTGTCCATCGCGGCGGCCGCGCATGCCTATGCGAAGACGCCGTCGCATTGCGTGGTGACCGAGTTCAAGAGCGAGCGCGCCATCCAGTCCGCCGCCGAGCGCGCCGCGCGCGAGTTCGGCTACACGCGGATGTGGAGCATTCATCCGAACCAGATCCAGCCCATCATCGATGCCTTCGCGCCGAGCGTGGCCGAGATCGACGAGGCCATCGAGATCCTGCAGGCCGCCCAGGCGGCGCAATGGGCGCCGATCCAGCACCGCGACATGCTGCATGACCGCGCCAGCTACCGCCTGTTCTGGCACCTGCTGCAGCGCGCGCACGGCACCGGACAGAACCTGCCGACGGAGGTCGCGCAGGCCTGGTTCGCGCCGCGGCCGTCGCCGCTCTGACGCGTCGACGCCGCAATGGCGGGCCGGTCGCACGCCGGGCGCAACAATGTGCAATCGCCCATCCGTGCAGCACTTCACGCGCCGCGGACCACCACGGCGAAAAAGCGGCGTCACGCCTCGCGCCGCGACGCGCACAACCGGTGAAGACCCTAGCGTCGATCAACGGTTTGACACATTAAATGCGGGTTTTGCGGGACGAGGCCGCGGTGACAATTGCGCATCGCCGCCTGTCGGCGTTTGTTTTTCGGCCACCTGCATCGGCTGGTGTTTCCAGGCCCCTCTTCCCCATTCCCAGAATGCGACTGACCGCCCTCCTCCTGTCCGGCGCCGCTGCCGCCGCGCTGACCCTGACCGCCGGCCTCGCCGCCGCTCAGCCCGACCCGAATGCCGGCAGCAAGGCCGCACCGGCCAAGGCGGCGAAGCCCGCCGCCGGCAAGTCGACGGCCAAGAAGCCCGCCGCCAAGACCCCGCCGCCCCCGCCCCCGCTGCCGGAGGCGAACGAGGAGCAACTGGCCGCCGCCAAGCGCGCCTACCTCGGCCTGTACGAGTGCGAATTCAAGCAGTCCGTCACCATCGCTCCCGATGAGAAGCACGCCGGCTACATCAACGTCGGCTTCAAGAAGGACACCTTCACGATGAAGCCGGTGCTGTCGTCGACCGGCGCCCTGCGCCTGGAGGACGTCACCGGCCGCACGCTGATGGTCCAGATCGCCAACAAGTCGATGCTGCTGGACGTCAAGGCCGGCCAGCGCCTGGTCGACGAATGCGTCCACCCGGAACAGCGCGCCGCCATCGAGGCCGCCCGCGCCGCGTCGGCGCCCGCCGGCCCCGGCCTGGGCATCGCGCCGAGCGCGAACTGAGCCTCGCGCCCCGACGAAGCCGCCCTCGAGGCGGCTTTTTCACGCCCGTCCGCCGCCGCTTCCCCCAGCGCGGACCTCGGGCTTGCGCACGCCGGGCTGGATTTCGCGAGCCGAAAGTACGTACAATTCATGCATACTTTCCGATTCATACCGCACCGGCGACCGGCCGCGGGCGGTCATGAAATCGCCAAGGCCGTCGCCTAATCTCCCAGGATCGCCAGGAGCCCGCATGGAAGCCACCGTCGCCGAACGAGGTCAGATCACCCTGCCCAAGGCCGTGCGGGACGCCCTGGGACTGACCAAGGGCACCACCCTCAAGGTGGAACTCGACGGGGCCCGCATCATCCTGCGCAAGAACGTCGACGACGCCATCTCCCGGGCCCGCGGCCGTTTCAAGCTGCCCGAAGGCACCTCGACCGACGACGTCATGCGCGACCTGCGCGGTCGCACGCCCGACCAGTCCTTCGACGAACCCACCGACGCCTGATCCGATGATCGCCGTCGACAGCTCCGTTCTCATCGACCTCCTGGGCGACGCCCCCGGCGCCGACGCCGCCGAGGCCGCGCTGCGCCTGGCGCTGTCCAGCGGCCCGGTGGTGCTGTGCGACGTGGTGCTGGCCGAAGTCACGGCCGGCCTCGGGCACGGCTCGGAGGTGATGGACGCGCTCGAGGAGATGGGCCTGCGCTTTCTGGCCATCGACCAGCGCGCGGCGATCCGCGCCGGCGAGATGCAACGCAAGTTCAAGCAACGGCTGGCCCACAAGGGGGCGCCTTCCGGCGCGCCCGAGGCCGCCGCCACGCGGGCGATGCCCGACTTCCTGGTGGGTGCGCACGCGATGTTGCAGTGCGACGGCCTGATCACCCGGGACCAGGGCTTCTTCCGAGACTATTTCAAGGGCCTCAAGGTCATCGTGCCCAGCGCGCCGTGACCGCCGAGACCCGCTCTTTCGACCCAAGCAGAGACCACACTGGAGTTCGCATGCTGCAAGCCTATCGCCAACATGAAGCCGAACGCGCCGCGCTCGGCATCCCGCCGCTGCCGCTCGACGCGAAGCAAGTCGCCGAGCTGATCGAGCTCATCAAGACCCCGCCGGCCGGCGAGGAGGCCTTCCTGCTGGATCTGCTGACGCACCGCGTGCCGCCGGGCGTGGACGATGCCGCCAAGGTCAAGGCCAGCTTCCTGGCCGCCGTCGCGCACGGCGACCTGAAGGTGGGCCTGATCTCCAAGGCCAAGGCCACCGAACTGCTGGGCACCATGGTGGGCGGCTACAACGTGCATCCGCTGATCGAGCTGCTGGACGACGCCGAAGTCGCCGGCGTCGCCGCCGACGGTCTGAAGAAGACCCTGCTGATGTTCGACTACTTCAACGACGTCGCCGCCAAGGCCAAGGCGGGCAACGCCAAGGCCAAGGAAGTGATGCAGAGCTGGGCCGACGCCGAGTGGTTCACCTCGCGTCCGGAAGTCGAGAAGAAGATCACCGTCACCGTCTTCAAGGTGCCGGGCGAGACCAACACCGACGACCTGTCGCCCGCGCCCGACGCGTGGAGCCGTCCGGACATCCCGCTGCATTACCTGGCGATGCTGAAGAACACCCGCCCCGACGCGGCCTTCAAGCCCGAGGAGGACGGCAAGCGCGGCCCGATGCAGTTCATCGAGGACCTGAAGAAGAAGGGCCACGTCGTGGCCTACGTCGGCGACGTCGTCGGCACCGGCTCGTCGCGCAAGTCGGCGACCAACTCGGTGATCTGGGCCACCGGCCAGGACATCCCCTTCGTCCCCAACAAGCGCTTCGGCGGCGTGACGCTGGGCGGCAAGATCGCGCCGATCTTCTTCAACACGCAGGAAGACTCGGGCTCGCTGCCAATCGAGGTCGACGTGTCCAAGCTGGAGATGGGCGACGTCATCGACGTGTTGCCCTATGACGGCAAGCTGGTGAAGAACGGCGAGACCGTGGCCGAGTTCAAGCTCAAGAGCGACGTGCTGTTCGACGAAGTGCGCGCCGGCGGCCGGATCAACCTGATCATCGGCCGCTCGCTGACCGCCAAGGCGCGCGAGTTCCTGGGCCTGCCCGCCTCCACCCTGTTCCGCCTGCCGCAAGCCCCGGCCGCCTCGAGCGCCGGCTTCACGCTGGCGCAGAAGATGGTGGGCCGCGCGGTCGGCCTGCCGGAAGGCCAGGGCGTGCGTCCGGGCACCTACTGCGAGCCCAAGATGACGACGGTCGGTTCGCAGGACACGACCGGCCCGATGACCCGCGACGAGCTGAAGGACTTGGCCTGCCTGGGCTTCTCGGCCGACCTGGTGATGCAGTCCTTCTGCCACACCGCCGCGTATCCGAAGCCGGTGGACGTGAAGACGCACCGCGAGCTGCCCGCCTTCATCTCCAACCGCGGCGGCGTGTCGCTGCGTCCGGGCGACGGCGTGATCCACAGCTGGCTGAACCGCCTGCTGCTGCCCGATACCGTGGGCACCGGCGGCGACTCGCACACCCGTTTCCCGATCGGCATCTCCTTCCCGGCCGGTTCGGGCCTGGTGGCCTTCGGCGCCGCGACCGGCGTGATGCCGCTGGACATGCCGGAATCGGTGCTGGTGCGCTTCAAGGGCGAGATGCAGCCGGGCGTGACGCTGCGCGACCTGGTCCACGCGATCCCGCTGTACGCGATCAAGGCCGGTCTGCTGACCGTGGCCAAGGCCGGCAAGAAGAACATCTTCTCGGGCCGCATCCTGGAGATCGAGGGCCTGCCCGACCTGAAGGTCGAGCAAGCCTTCGAGCTGTCCGACGCCTCGGCCGAGCGCTCGGCCGCCGGCTGCACGA
>NZ_VOSR01000550.1:0-7076 GCF_007997345.1 Mitsuaria sp. TWR114 | reverse complement strand
CGCGCCAGGCCTTCGAGGCGGCGCAAGCGCTGTTCAAGCGCTGGTACGAGGAGCAGGCCCGGGCCGGCGCGGCGCCGACGCGGCTGGCGCTGTCGCTGTGGGCCGGCGAGACCTTGCGCCATCAGGGCGTGATGGAGGCGCAGGCGCTGGTGGCGCTGGGCGCGACGCCGGTGTGGGACGCCACCGGCCGTCCGACCTCGATCCGGCTGCTGAGCGTCGCCGAGCTGGGCCGGCCTCGGGTGGACGTGCTGCTGTCGATCACCGGCTCCTACCGCGACCAGTTCCCGGCGCTGATGAAGCTGGTGGACCAGGCGGTCGCCGCGGCCGGCGAGGCCGAGGCGGACAACGCCATCGCCGCCAACAACCGCGTCATCGCGGCCGAGCTGCGCCAGGCCGGCCTGCCGGCGGCGCAGGCCCGGACGCTGGCGCAGGCCCGCGTCTTCGGCAATCCGGCCGGCGACTACGGCACCGGCATCGCCGACGCGGTGCAGGACAACGGCCTGCAGGGCGGCGACGGCCGACCCGATCCGCGGCTGGGCCAGCTGTTCCTCTCGACGATGAGCCAGCCCTATGTCGACGGCGAGCCGCTCGCCGTGCCCGCGGGGCAGGCGCGCCAGGCGCTGGGCGCGCACCTGCGCCACACCGACGCGGCGCTGATGTCGCGCAGCAGCCACCTCTACGCGATGGTCAGCAGCGACGATCCGTTCCAGTACCTCGGCGGGCTGGCCGCGGCCGCGCGGTCGCCGGCAAACACGAAGGGCCTGGCCCTGCACGTGAGCCAGCTGCAGGACGCCGCCGAGGCCCACACCGAGACCGCCACGCAGGCGATCGCGCTGGAGATGCAGAGCCGCTACCTGCATCCCGGCTGGCTGAAGGCGCAGCAGGCCGAGGGCTGGGCGGGCGCGCTGCAGGTGCTCAAGGCGGTGCAGTACAGCTTCGGCTGGCAGAGCATCGCGCCGGGCACGGTGCGCGCCGACCACTGGCAGAGCTTCTACGACGTGCTGGTGAAGGACAAGCACCAGCTCGGCGTGCCCGCGTGGCTCAAGCAGAACCCGCAGGCCTACGCGCAGGCGCTGGAGCGGCTGGTGCAGGCCGAGCGCATGGGCTACTGGCAGCCGGACGCGCAGACGAAGCAGGGGCTCGCCGCGCTGTACCGCGAGCTGACGAAGGACGCGCCGCTGAGCAACGAGCTGGCGGCCGTGCGGCGCTGGACGGCAGATCAACTGCCGCAGGCGGTGCCCGCGCTGCCGGTCGTGCCGGCGGCCGCGCCTCGCCCCCCGGCGAAGGCGCCGGAGCGCGCGCCCGCGACCGTGTCGCCGGTGCCGACCGTGCGCGGCCTCGCGCTGCAGCGCGTGCCCGACGCGCCGAAGCCCGAGCCGCGTGCGGCGACGCAGCGCTCGCTCGAGCAGGCGCTCGCGTGGGTCGCGATGGCGCTGCTGATGAGCGCCGGCGCGATGTGGCAGGCGCGACGGGCGACGAACAACGACAACAACTTGAGCCCACAGGGGACTGCATGAACGCCAACGACTCCCACGCACTGCGGGCACATCGCCCGACCGCCGTGGCCATTGCCATCGCCATCGCGATCGCAACAACGGCGACGGGCGCCGCCGCGCAGGCCGACCCATCGGGCACGCTGGACACCGTCCGCATCAGCAGCCGCGCGCAGCTCGGCGAAGCGGGCAGCGCCTCCGAGGGCGAGGTCGGCGTCGAGCGCCTGGCGCTGCGCCCACTGCTGCGCCCGGCCGAGCTGCTGGAGGCGATGCCCGGCATGACCGTCACCCAGCACAGCGGCGACGGCAAGGCCAACCAGTACTTCCTGCGCGGCTACAACCTCGACCACGGCAGCGACTTCGCCACCTTCGTCCTGGGCATGCCGGTGAACATGGCCAGCCACGCGCACGGCCAGGGCTACATGGACCTGAACTTCCTGATCCCGGAGCTGGTCGAGAGCCTGCGCTACCGCAAGGGCGCCTTCGCCGCCGAGGACGGCGACTTCGCCACCACCGGCGCCTCGCGCATCGGCTACCTGGGCGAGATCGAGCGCCCCTATGCGCAGCTCACCGCCGGCCCCTACGGCTACCAGCGCGCGCTGGCGGCCGGCAGCACGCGGGTGGACGGCGGCTGGACGCTGCTGGGCGCCGTCGAGGGCAGCCGGTACGACGGCCCCTGGGACCAGCCCGAGGACCTGCACCGCCGCAACGCGGTGCTGCGGCTGACGCGCGGCGACGAGCGCAACGGCGCGCAGGTCGACCTGCTCAGCTACAGCGCCGGCTGGCGCGCCAGCGAGCACGTGCCCGAGCGCGCCATCGACAGCGGCGAGATCGGCCGCTACGGCACGCTCTCACCCGACGACGGCGGCCGCACCCACCGCCACAGCCTGAGCGGCGCGCTCGCCTACAACCAGGGCGGCGGCCAGTGGACCGCGCAGGCCTGGGTGATCGACTACGCGCTCAACCTGTTCTCGGCGCCGTCGGGTTTCATCAACGGCCCGGACGGCGACCAGCACGAGCAGGCGGACCACCGCCGGCTCTGGGGCGGATCGCTCAAGCACCAGTTGCCGGCCGCCTGGCTGCCCGCCGACCAGAGCCTGACCTGGGGCCTGCAATGGCGCCATGACCGGATCGGCACGCTCGGCCTGTACGACACCGTCGGCCGGGTCCGCACGCACACCGTGCGCGAGGACCGCGTCACGCAGGACAACGCCGGCGCCTTCGTCGAATGGGGCAGCCGCTGGACCGGCTGGCTGCGCAGTACCGTCGGCGCGCGCTGGGACACGATGCGGGCGACGGTCACGCCCACCGGCGGCGAGTTCAACCTCGGCAATGGCGGCAAGGCGAGCCAGTCGCAGTTCAGCCCGAAGCTGGGCCTGATCGCGCGGGTCGCGTCGGACACCGAGCTCTACCTGCACTGGGCCCGCGCCTTCCGCTCCAACGACGCGCGCGGCGCGACGACCACGACCAATCCTGCCGACGGCAGCCCGGCCGACACGCTGCCGCTGCTGGCCCGCACGCAGAGCACCGAGCTGGGACTGCGCACCCGGCCGGCGGCCGGCTGGACCACCAGTCTGGCGCTGTGGCAGGCCCGGCTGGCGTCGGAGCTGGTCTTCGTCGGCGACGAGGGCGTGACCGAGGCGCGCGGCGCGTCGCGGCGACTCGGCCTGGAGTGGTCCAACGACGTGCAGGTCGGCCGCGACTGGCTGATCGACGCGGACCTCGCCTGGTCGCGGGCGCGCTTCGTCGAAGCGACCTCGAATGAATTCGGCAGCGGCCGGCGCGTGCCCAATGCGGTGCCGGTCTCGGCCTCGCTGTCGGCCAACTGGGCGCCGGCGGGGCGATGGTCCAGCGGCGTCAAGCTGCGCTACCTGGGCGCCTACGCGCTCGAGGAGACCGGCACGCAGCAGTCCAAGGCGGTGTTCACCGCCAACTGGCGGCTCGGGTACCAGGTCAGCGAGCGCTGGCAGGTGGGGCTGGATGTGCTGAACGTCTTCAACACGAAGGCCAACGACATCGAGTATTGGGGCGCCGCCTGCACGCGGGCCGAGGGCGCGGGCTGCAATGGCGGCGCGGGGATCGACGGCCGGCTCGTCCATCCGATGGAGCCGCGCACCTTCCGCCTCAGCCTGCGGGCGCGGATCTGATCGCTTGAGGAGTCCTCGGCACTGCCAACACCGCTGGCCCTCACCCCTCCCTCTCCCGCAAGCGGGAGAGGGGGTTCACCGAGTGAATCGTCGACGACCTCGTTTCCGGCAAGCGGAGTTGGGGTGACGGTCTTTCTCTTTCGGAGCACGACATGGAAATCGAACAACCGCCGGTCGACCGCGAACGCATCATCCCCAGCGGCGAGCGCCGCGGGCTGGTGCTGGTCCACACCGGCAACGGCAAGGGCAAGAGCACGGCCGCCTTCGGCCTGGCGCTGCGGGCGCATGGCCGCGGCAAGCGGGTCCACATCTACCAGTTCATGAAGGTGCCGAGCGCGCGCTTCGGCGAGCACCGGCTGTTCGAGCAGATCGGCGTGCCGATCGAGGGGCTCGGCGATGGTTTCTCGTGGAAGAGCAAGGACCTGGACCACTCGGCGCAGCTGGCGCGCGACGGCTGGGAGCGCGCGAAGGCGACCATCCTGGGCGGCGAGCACTTCCTGGTCGTGCTGGACGAGATCATGTATCCGCTGCGCTACGGCTGGCTGCCGCTGGAGCCGGTCCTGCAGGCGCTGCGCGAGCGGCCGCCCCATGTGCATGTCTGCCTGACCGGTCGCGGCGCGCCGCAGGAGCTGATCGACCTGGCCGACACCGTCACCGAAATGACGATGGTCAAGCACCACTTCAAGGCCGGTGTCCCCGCCCAGCGGGGCATCGAGGATTGACGGCTAAGCTGCGCGCCTGATTTCGCCCGCCCGCGCCAAGATGTCCACGCTTCCCATGCCCTGGCTGCTCGCTCTCGCGATCCCGATCGCCCTGCTGGTCGACCGCTGGTTCGGCGAGCCACCGGCCGCCGTGCATCCCGTCGTCGGCATGGGCCGCTTCCTGGCGCTCTTCGGCGACCGGCTGTGCGCGATGTCGGCCAAGGCCGCCTTCCTCGGCGGCGCACTCGCCTGGACGATCGGCCTTCTCCTGGCCGCCCTCACCGCCTGGGCCATCGAGCACACCATCATCGCGGGCCTGGAACCGTGGCTCGGCGGCTGGCGCCTGGGCGCCGCGGCGCTGCTGGTGGGACTCGCGCTCAAGCCGATGCTGGCCTGGCGCATGCTGCGCGACGAGGTCGGCGCCGTCGAGACCGCGCTGGCGCGCTCGCTCGACGACGGCCGCGCGCGCCTGTCCCGCCTCGTCAGCCGCGACACGCGCGCGCTCTCGCCGGTGCAGGTGCGCGAGACCGCCATCGAGACGCTGGCCGAGAACCTCAACGATTCGGTCGTGGCGCCGCTGTTCTGGTTCATGGTCGCTGGACTGCCCGGCGCGGCCGCCTACCGCTTCGCCAACACCGCCGATGCGATGTGGGGTTATCGCGGTCGCTGGGAATGGGCCGGCAAATGGGCCGCTCGCGCCGACGACCTGCTGTCCTGGATCCCCGCGCGGCTGACCGGCCTGGCCCTCATCGCGCTGCGGCCGGCGCTGCTCGCGTCCCTGCGGCACGAAGCCGCCCGCACGCCCTCGCCCAACGGCGGCTGGCCGATGGGCGCGATGGCCTTGCGGCTCGACCGGCTGCTGAGCAAACCCGGCCACTACACCCTGAACCCGTCTGGCGCGCCGGTGGTCGCCGGCGACATCGGCGCCGCTCAGCGCCTCGCGGCCGGCGCGGTGCTGGGGCTGGCGGCGCTGCTGGCGCTCGGCGCCGCAGCGCTGCGCGGCGCGTTCGCCCCGGGCCTCGGCCTGGTCCTGATCCTCGGAGGCCCGCGATGAGCCGCTTCCCTCTGCCGCTGCACGGCGGCACCGACGCCGGCCCGCCCGTGCGCCACGATTTCTCCACCAACGCCCATCCGCTCGGCCCGCCGCCGGCCGCGCTCGACGCGGTATTGCGCGCGGACCGGCTGCGGTATCCCGATCCCGCCTACGCGGCGCTGCGCGCGCGCCTGGGCGACTGGCACGGCGTCGATGCCGACCGCGTGCTGCCGGCCTCCGGCGGCTCGGAGGCGATCCGCCGCCTGACGCTGGCCGCGATGCTGTCGGGCGTGACCCGCGTGTGCGTGCCGCAGCCCGGCTTCGGCGACTACGCCGCCGCCGCGCATGCTCTGGGCCTGCAGGTGTGCGGCTACGAGGATGCCTTCCAGCTTGCCGACACGCTGACCCTGCCGTCGCTGGTCTGGGTCTGCGATCCCAACAATCCCACCGGCGCTAGCTTCGGCGCGGCCGAATGGACCGCGGTCGCGCTCGCGCTCGGCCACAGCGGCTCGCAGCTCGTCGTCGACCAGGCCTACGGCGCGCTGCGCCTGGGGGGCGGCTGCGCGCTGCCGCAGGCCATCGCCGACGGCGCCTGGCGCCTGGTCTGTCCCAACAAGGCGCTGGGCATGACCGGCGTGCGCGGCGCCTACCTGCTCGGGCCGCGCGACGGCCTCTGGGTCGACCGCGTCGCGGAACTGGCGCCCAGCTGGGTGCTCTCGGCCGAAGGTCAGGCGCTGCTCGAGGCCTGGACCACGCCGGCGATCCGCGACGAGCTCGAGGCCTCGCTGCCGCTGCTGCGCGAGTGGCGCGCCGCGCAATGGGACCGGATGGCGGCGCTGGGCTTCGACCAGATCGACGGCGGCGTCGCCAACTTCTGGCTCGCGGCGCTGCCGGCGCCCTGGCTGGCGACGCCGGAGCCGCTGCTCGAAGGCCTGCGGGCGCTGGGGATCAAGCTCCGCGACGCCAGCTCCTTCGGCCTGCCGGGCCTGGTGCGGGTGTCGGTGCAGGCGCCGGAAGCCGTCGACGCGCTGACGGCGGCGATGCAGACCTTCGGCGGGCATCGGGCGCTGCCCGCGGCGCCGTCGGTGCATGGCGCGTTCGACACGACCGTGCCGGTGGAGACCACGCAATGAGCGGCGACGACAACGATCGCCCCCGCGCGACCGCCGGCCGCGGCCGCGCGGTGATGGTGCTGGGCACCACCAGCGGCGCCGGCAAGAGCTTCCTCACCACGGCGCTGTGCCGCTGGTATGCGCGCCAGGGGCTGCGCGTCGCGCCGTACAAGGCGCAGAACATGAGCAACAACGCGCGCGTCGTGCCCGGCCTCGGCGGCCGGCAGGGCGAGATCGGCGCCGCGCAGTACTTCCAGGCGCTGGCCGCCCGTGCGCGGCCCGAGGTGCGCATGAATCCGGTGCTGCTCAAGCCGGAGAAGGACACGGCCTCGCAGGTGGTGGTGCTGGGCGAGGTCGACGAGGCGCTGAGCCGCGCGCCCTGGCGCGAGCGCAGCGAGGCGCTCTGGCTCCGCGCGCGCGGCGCGCTGCACGCGCTGCTGGACGAGAACGACGTGGTCGTCATCGAAGGCGCCGGCTCGCCCGCCGAGATCAACCTGCACAGCAGCGACTACGTCAACATGCGCACCGCCCGCGAGGCCGGCGCGGCCTGCCTGCTGGTGACCGACATCGACCGCGGCGGCGCCTTCGCG
>NZ_VOSR01000055.1:0-22305 GCF_007997345.1 Mitsuaria sp. TWR114 | reverse complement strand
GCGGACGATCCGGACGACACCAGCGGCGCGACCACCGCAGGCGCGCCCTCGCCCGCCACGGACGGGCCGCCGAAACGCCGCCGCGCCGGCGTCCAGCCGCAGCCGGTGGACGAATCGCAGGCCGCCCTCGCCGCCGCGCTGTCGCCGCGGATCCGGCTGGGCACCTCGTCGTGGAGCTATCCGGGCTGGCAGGGCATCGTCTGGGCCGGCCGGCACGGCGAATCCACCCTGTCGCGCAACGGCCTGAGCGCCTATGCGCAGCAGCCGCTGCATCGCGCGGTCAGCATCGACCGCGGGTTCTACCAATCGCTGACGGCCAGCCAGTACGAGCGCTACGCGCAGCAGGTGCCCGAGGACTTCCGCTTCACGGTCAAGGCGCCGAGCGTGGTGACCGACGCGCAGGTGCGGACCGAGGACGGCCGCGGCCGCCAGGCCAACACGGCCTTCCTCGATCCGCGGCTGGCGGTCCAGGAATTCCTCGAACCCGCAATGCAAGGGCTGGGCGCGCGCATCGGCGCGCTGGTGTTCCAGCTCAGTCCGCTGCCCCTGGCCATGCTGGGCCGGATGCCGGAGCAGCTCGACCGGCTGCACGCGATGCTGGCCGCCCTGCCCTCGCTGCGCGACGTGGCGCCGGAGGCGGTGGTGGCGGTGGAGGTCCGCGATCCGGAATGGCTCACGCCGGACTTCGTCGCCGTGCTCAAGGACACCGGCGCGCGCTACTGCCTCGGGCTGCATCCGAAGCTGCCCCCGATCCAGGACCAGCTGCCGCTGCTGCGTGCGATGTGGCCCGGGCCGCTGGTCTGCCGATGGAACCTGCACCGCGTCCATGGCCCGTTCGGCTACGAGGACGCGGAGAAGAAGTACGGCGAGTACGCCGAGGTCATGGATCCCGATCCCGAGACCCGAGCCGTGCTGGCGAAGGTCGTGCGCGCCACCGCCGAGGCCGGCCAGCCCTGCTACGTGACGATCTCCAACCATGCCGAGGGCTCCGCCCCGCTGAGCCTGCGCGCGCTGGCGCGGGAGATCGTCGACCCGGCCTGAGCGGGGCGAGCTCCACGGGCGGGTTGAGCCGTCGATCGACGAGGCCCGCTGACGCCCGGTCCGGGCTCAGTCCAGCGGCCAGCGGGCCAGGTCCACGTGCGTGGACTGTCCCTGCAGGCTGTCCAGCAGCAGGAACTCAGAGGCGGTCCAGCCGGGCACGATGAAGGGCTGCGGCTCGACGGCGACATCGTCGTAGAAGAGCGTGAGATGCGGCGTGAAGTGCGGATCGGTCCGCAGGCCCGCCGCATGCAGCCGCTCGCCGAGCGCGGCCCGCGTCGCGCGCACGCCGTCCAGGCAGGCGCCGCCGCTGAGCACCAGCGGCAGGTTGCGCGGCTTGCGGGTGAAGCTCAGCAACTGGTCGAAGTCGACCCGGACCGGCCCGTGCCGCAGCGCCGCGGCGGCGTCCTCGGCGAGTTGCCGGACTTCGGCCATCGCTTCGGCCTGGTCGGTCTCATCGTCATACCAGCCGAGGTGGTGGAGCGTCACATGCAGGCGCTCGGTGCGGGGCGGTCGAACGCGCAGCCCGAAGCGCCGGGCGATGTCGACCGACACGGCGCTCAGCCTCGCCGCGGTGGCCGGATCGGGCCGCAGGCAGAAGAAGAGCGCATGCACGGTCATCGCGCGTCAGCCTCCGAGGCGCGCTGCTCGCCCTGCTTCATGAGGTCCTGCACCTGGCGGCCGACGGCCTCGGGCTGCGGCAGGTCCGACGGCGCGGCCGCGCCCGAGGACGCGGCGGACGCCGCGGGCGGGCGGGGCTTCATGGTTTCCATCTGCTTCTTCGCGGTGAGCATGATGATGCTGAGCACGATCACGACGGCCAGGATGGACAGGGCGCTGCGCATGGGGAGATCCGGAAATCGAGGAATGGCGGGCAGCATAGCCAAGCGGGCGCGGCGCGGTGCGTCGACCCGGCTCAGCGCAGGGCCGAGCCGACGCTCGGTCGCAGCCGCAGGATCTGCGGTGCCCGTTCCTGCGCGTCCAGCCAGCGCGGTGCGAACGCGCGCCAGGCCGGCGCATGCCGGCACGCGCTCCAGCGCAAGGCCCAGTCGTCGGCATCGGCGGCACGCGTCATCCAGACGAAGACCTTCTCGCCCTCGCGCACCGGCAGTCGCGGGAAGTTGTTGGGCGAGCGCTCCGGGATGAAGCTGCCGATCACCGACAGTCCCGCGGCCTCGATCACCGGCGCGACTTCGTGCTCGAAGAAGCGGGCGAAACCGTCCTCCGGATCGGCGGGATCCTTCCAGAGGTAGCACAGGTGGAGCAGCACGAGTCCGGTGCCGCGGTCGCTGCCCGCGCCGAGCGCGCCGCCCGCCCTGCCCGCTCGGCCCGTGTCACGTGCCACATCGATGCGCGCCGGCACCGCCCCGCCTGGCGTCGGCCGCAGCAGCAGGACGTTGTCGTTGTCGTCGAGCAGCGGGTTGGCCTCGTCGCGGCGAGCCTGCCAGACTGGGCCGGAATAGAACGCGTGGAGCGCGCGCTCGCGCGCCGCCATGTCGTCGAAGCCGCGGATCCAGACGAAGCGGCCGGGGTCGTCGAGGTCGGCGAACTGGCCGTACAGCCGCATCCCGACCGCTTCCTGCGAGTCGACGAACGCCTCGTCGAACAGCCGCATGAAGCGGTCGCGCTCGCCCTTGACGATCTTGTACTGGCGCAACTCGAAGACGGGATGGGCGTCGGACATGGTGGACCTCCTGGGTCGTGGGCGTCGAAGTGATCGTGCGATTCTGGGGAGACGCCCTGTCACCGCGTGTCAGCAACGGCCGGCGCTCCATGGGTTCATGGCGATGGCGAACGTCAACTGCTCATCAACGTCGACAGCACCTCGACCTTCGGTAGTCACGGCGTGGCCACCACTCGTCAAGGTCGTAGTCCTCAGAGGCCCGGGAGCGAAGAATCGGCGGCTTCCCGCTTCACTGATCGCCATGGAGGACACATGCCCGCACCCACCGGAGAACTTTCTCCTCGCCACCGCATCGAGCTGCCCAAAGAGCTTCGAGACTCCTTGAAATGGAAGTCGGGGCAGAAGCTGATGTTCATCCGCCGAGGCAACGGCATCTTCATTTGCCCTCACGTAACGCCGCAGGAACTCTTCGGGATTGCCAAAGGCGCCAACACGGAGGGATACCGTGATCGCAATGACCGCTACTAGCGCCCAACCCGAGGGCCCATGCAGTCCGATCGTGGTCGATACATCGGTCTGGATCGAGTGCTTCTCCCAGACCGCCCTGGGGCAGCGAATTGCCGCTGCGCTCCCGGCCAAGGCCCATTGCATCGTTCCGACAATCGTGCAGTTGGAGCTCTCCAAATGGGCCCTGCGCGAACTGACCGAAGCAGAACGGGAGCGGCTGGAACAGTCGCTGGAGGACTGCCAAGTCGAGCTGCTCGATTCCGAAACCGCAGCGCTCGCGGCGCAGGCCAACGTGCAACACAAGCTCGCCACTGCGGATGCGGTCATCTACGCCACTGCGCTGCGGCTTGGCGCGGAAGTTCTCACCTGCGATGCGCACTTCAGGGGCCTTCCGCTGGTCAGGCTGTTCGCCAAGGGAAGTGCAGCAGGCAGTGCCACTTCAGCGTCCGAGCCGACCGGACGATGGGATCGCTGGCCAACGGCGAAGCAGTTGGCGCCAACGGCGCAATAGCACGGCAACGACGCGGCAATAGCGAACAAGGGCCCCGAAGGGCCCTTGTGCATCAGCGTCGAGCGCTCATTCCCACTCAAACGTCAATTGGATATCGCGCTTCTCTGTACGCCAGGGCCAACCTGTGCCTGAAAACTGGAGATGCTGTCTCGTTTACCGTCGAATTTGAAGCACGGGACGGGCCGATCAACGAAGCAGCGCCCTTTGACGCAGTGCTCCATTCCCACTCCTGTTTGCGTCGCTGATCAAGAGCACCCCATAGAGCCAGACAACAGCTCAAACGGCGCGACTTGCGCATCAGTTTTCATCCGCCTCATCGTCGATGAACTGTGACCCATCTTCAGCCTGGAGCCCGCACCCCGGCCCCCTTCCTGCCGTTTGTCCGGATTCACCCTGCGCATACACAAACTGGGCCACGGTCCGGGTTCGGGTCCAAATGTTGGAGCCAGATGCTGGTCACGCAGACCTCCACCATGAGTCCACTTGCCCAACACCACGAGCGACTGGCTCACGGTGGCGTCCGAGCGGTGGCGTCCGAGTGGTGTTGCGCCCCCTCAACTCTCCTCTACGCGCTTCGGTGCCCGTCGTGCGAAAGGCCCCTTCAATGTTCCATTAGGATCCGGCGATGGCCCCCACGCAACCGCCACTGAGTTTGTCGCTCATCGACCTCGCCAGCGCGATCACGCTGCCCGAGATCGGGCGCGACATTGTCATCGCCGTTTCGGACGCATGTCTAGATCGCGAGCGATTCGGCCACGCTGGTGCGGAAGGCTTGGCAATCCAGCGTTTGATCACGCTCGCGCATGCTGCAGCCTCTTTGCGGTTCATCTGGGCGAGCGCCGTCGCCAACCAGGTCATCGCGACGCCGTCCGTCCATCCCCTGGCCGCCGTGGTCCTTTGCCTGACCAACGCGACTCATGTCTTCGAGGGGATGGACGAGGCTGCCACTTCGGAGAACCTCACAAGCACGCGAAACAAGATTCTGTCTTACCGCTTGGTGACCGACCTGTTTACGGACTGCCAAGCCTTGGTGTGCGTGGATGCTCCTCGACCGAGCCTGCCGCATGATCTGTACGACGCCCCCACCCGGCGACTGAGACCGGAGGCGGACTTCGAGTCCCTTGTGGATGATCTGGTACTCGCTCAGCAGAGCGCAGGTTTCAGCGCGCAGCGGCTGTCCAAACTTCGGATGGCGCTTTCCGTGATCCTTCGCGAGCTCTTGGAGAACACGGATGATCACGCCAAGACGGATGCTGAGGGCAAGGCCCTGTCCCCGAACTCACTGCGCGGACTGCTCGTCAAGCGGATCTTCGAAACACGACGACATCCCGAGCATGGCGCCGGCAGTTCCGCACCCATCCCGTGTCTTGAGTTCACTATTTTCGACTCGGGGATCGGTTACTACGACTCGTATCGCCGACAGCTGCTGCGCGGTCAAGCGCGCGGGGCACCTGTTGAAGTCGGTGATCGACAGGTAGACACGATCCGGGCACATGCCTTGGGGCCAGCGGTGTCGCCCGACGTCGAGTACGCCATCGTGCTCAAGTGCATGGGTCGGCACTCGGACAAGGCCATCCCGGACCCTCGCCCAGGGCACCGCGGCATGGGACTTTATGAAGTGCTTCGAGCACTAAAGGAAATGCGGGGGCTGCTCGAAGTGCGGACCGGCCGGGTGCATGGGTTCCGCAGCTTCCTGGAAGGCGAGCTTCGCGCTCAGCTTGAACCGCAGGATTCGCCCACGCGGCCCGGCATGCCGCGCGCGACCTTGCTGGATGTCGATCACAGGCTGTCGACGCGTCCTGCGCCGCGCGACATGGTTCGCGGTACCGTGGTCCGCGTGGTGGTTCCCCTCGCATGAAGCGCTCAGATACCACTCGCGGCTTGTGGCTGCGCACGCGTTTTCGCGATGGCCAGTACGACGGCGAGGCATGCTTGCTGGTCTACGACGACGAAGCCTTCGATGACCTGATGGTCAGCGGAGATATTAAGCAGGTCTTCGAGCAGCGCGCGGGCACGGCCAACATCTTCATTGCTGCGCCATTCCTGAGTTCCGAGGCCTGCCGGAAAGCGATGGAGTCGGGTGCCGCGTTGATGCGAGCCACCTCCTACATGGCCGCCAAGAGCGGCCATGTTTACTTGCTGGACTTGACGCAAGGCAGCGCCACGGAGACGCCGCACGTCACAGCCACGCGGATGTCGTGCGACCCGGGCACCGGCAAGACTGTCTTTGCCCCGCCGGCCACGCTCGATCCGCAGCTGCGTGACGGATGGCTGTTCGATCTCTTTGACAGCCATGAGGGCTTGGTTGTCGCGCCGCCGGGCGTGCATTTCCGCAAGAGCTCGGCGAAGCACTCGACCAAGTTCCTTCGCACCGCCAACACGCTGACTTCGACCGCGGCATGCGGGTTGCTAGCGCTATTCGCCTTGGAGACGCTGGACCTGCGGCACCCCAAGCGCATCCTCGTGGACACGGCACCGCTTCTGTCCGTGGCGCTGTCGTTGATGCGAGTGGCCCAGGCCCATGGGCTGTGGAGCCTGCCCGTTCCTGCGCGATCGTTCGGCTCCTATGGTGGTCAGCGGCAGATTGGGCGCCTATCCACGAGCGACGTCCTGCTCATTTCCGCTTCGACCTCAGGCTCCTTGGCAAGCGGGCTCATCGCCCAAGGGGCGCACAAACGCTCGGTCGTGACCCTGTACTTCCTGGGGGACGGACCCAATGCCAAACGCCCTGAGCAGGTGCTATGCGACCTCACCATCAGCGGTGATCGCGGCTTTGGCTATCAGCCCGTCGAGAACTACCCGGCCGACACTTGCAAGCTGTGCAAGTCGGAGCAATTGCTGGCGGAGCTCGAAGGTGATCAGTTCCTGCTTCAGCAGCGTCAGCATCGATCGTTCACCTTCCTACGGACAACGCAGACCGAGGACGCTAGGCAAACGCTGACAGAGCTGAGCGTCACGCATGCGATGGGCGTGGTGACCAGGCCCGACCCCACCTTACCGTCCTCGATTGCTATCAATGAGGAGCGGTTGCTTCAATGCCCAGCCATCCGCGAAGAGTTCATCCGCTTGCTGCGTCGCTATTGCCCGCATCCGCTGGCCCTGATTGTTCGCATCGATCTGAGCGAGAAGCTGCTGAGCGAATTGCTCAAGGAGGCCGGTATCACCGAGCTCGTCAGCGGAGCCCGCATCATCGACTGGTCGGATCTGGCATCGCAGAAGGAGCTGAAAGAGGGTGACGGCGTACTGGTGGTCTTCGGCTGCCTGGCGAATCACAACCGCGCGCGGCAAGCCAACGCCACGCTGCGGTCGCTGGTGAAGAAGGGGAACGTGGCCTATCTCTCAGCGCTCACGGTGGCGGCTACGCCCCATCAGTATCAGGACCTCAGGACGTTCCTTGGATTCGGCGAGCGTGGACCGGAGACGTTCACCTTCAAGGAAGCTCGCCGGCTGGCGTTGCCCGGCACCAATGGCTCGACAAATGCCTGGGTGGATGAGCTGGCGCTCTTGGGCCGACTTGATGGCCTTGTCGAGCTACCAGAGTTAGATCGTCGTCGCCAGATGCTGTCCGACCAGGTCATCGCGCAGGACGAACTCTTTCTTGTAGGTCAAACGGGTCCGTTGAAGCTACAGCCTGACTTTGTCTTCCTGGACACTTCTGGCGGCACCGGGAACATTACACAAGCTGACGTCTTCGGCATCGTGTCCAACCTTTTCGCGGCCTGCCGGGTCATGGGTCGCGAACTTCATGCGAAGCCCAAGGTTGGAGAACCCGTTGAACTCGTGCAGTCGGTGTACGGCCATGTGCTGCTGGACCCGAAGGCTTTCGCGACGTTCAACGACGCCGTGCTTCGCGCCTGCTTGCTGCGCGCGGCTCGGCCGAGCGAGTTAATGTATGAGGTGGACGAGGCACACAGCGCCGCCATGGCCGCCATCTTGCGAGCCGAGCTCGTTGCATGGGCGGCGGGGGGTGGCGACGCGCTGCCGGAGATGCTTCTTGCGATGGCTACGGGGCGATTGAAACTGCGCGATGCAGACCGCATGGGGTTTCGCAGCGACGCCAAGAAGGCAGGGCTGCCTGCTCACCTGGAGTTGCTGGCCGATGCAATCCCCCATTGAGACCGTCAGTGGCGAGCGCGGGATGCAGCAGACTGGGGTTCGCTTAAACGGGGTCAAGCCTTACGCTCGCGGATGTTGCGTGCATTGGCCAGCCTGGACTTGCGTTGTACTCAGGGCCGCTCGATAACGTATCAGGCCCCCGGACCCGCTGTCGGGGCGTCCGCCCCTGCTTCGGCGGCCAGCTCGCCTGAAGGTCTCAGGCTCATCTACCGTCAGACCATCTGACGGTATGCAACCGGCCGATAAACACTAGCAACGAATCAACCGTCGCGAACGCCGTCAAATTTGATGGGCAGCCCTGGGACGTCGTGACACGCTCTGAAGCAATATGCCCTTGACGGGACTAGGAAATTTCGCCGATCGCGCCACGTCCTGAAACGTCGTGGCGCGATCTGGGCTCATTCCCACTCGATCGTCGCCGGCGGCTTGCTCGACACGTCGTAGGTCACGCGGTTGATGCCGCGCACCTCGTTGATGATCCGGCCCGAGCAGCGCTTGAGCAGGCTGTAGGGAAGCTCCGCCCAGTCCGCCGTCATGAAGTCGCTGGTCTGCACCGCACGCAGCGCGACGACGTAGTCGTAGGTCCGGCCGTCACCCATCACGCCCACGCTCTTCACCGGCAGGAACACCGTGAAGGCCTGGCTGGTCAACTCGTACCAGGTCTTGCCCGTCGCCTCGTCGCGGGTGTTGCGCAGCTCCTCGATGAAGATCGCATCGGCGCGGCGCAGCAGGTCCGCGTATTCCTTCTTCACCTCACCCAGGATCCGCACGCCCAGGCCCGGACCCGGGAACGGATGGCGATAGACCATCTCCGGCGGCAGGCCCAGCGCCACGCCCAGCTCACGAACCTCATCCTTGAACAGCTCCCGCAGCGGCTCCAGCAGCTTCAGGCCCAGTTGCTCCGGCAGGCCGCCCACGTTGTGGTGGCTCTTGATCGTCGTGGCCTTCTTGGTCTTGGTGCCGCCGCTCTCCACCACGTCCGGATAGATCGTGCCCTGCGCCAGGAAGGTCGCGCCCTTGTGGCCGCCACCGCTGGCCTTGAGCTTCTCCGCCTCGGCCTTGAACACGTCGACGAACAGGCCGCCGATGATCTTGCGCTTGCGCTCCGGGTCGGTCACGCCGGCCAGTTGGCCGAGGAATAGCTCGCTTGCGTCGACACGGATGACCTTCGCGTGCAGCTTGCCCGCGAACATGTCCATGACCATGTCGCCTTCGTTCAGGCGCAGCAGGCCGTGATCGACGAACACGCAGGTCAGTTGGTCGCCGATCGCGCGGTGGATCAGCGCCGCCGCCACCGACGAGTCCACGCCGCCGGACAGGCCCAGGATGACTTCCTCGTCACCCACCTGCTCGCGGATCTTCTGGACGGCTTCCTCGATGTAGTCACCCATGATCCAGTCGCCGCGGCAGCCGCCGATGTCGCGCACGAAGCGCGTGATCATCGCGGCGCCCTGCACCGTGTGCGTCACTTCCGGGTGGAACTGGAACGCGTAGTAGCCCTTCTCCTCGTTCGCCATGCCGGCGATCGGGCAGCTCGGCGTCGAGGCCATCAGCACGAATCCCGGCGGCAGCGCGGTGACCTTGTCGCCGTGGCTCATCCAGACCTTCAGCATCCCGTGGCCCTCGGGCGTCGAGAAGTCCTGGACGCCGGCCAGCAGCTTGGTGTGGCCATGCGCGCGGACCTCGGCGTAGCCGAACTCGCGGTGGTCGCTCCACTCGACCTTGCCGCCGAGCTGCACCGCCATCGTCTGCATGCCGTAGCAGATGCCCAGCACCGGCACGCCCAGGTCCCACACCGCCTGCGGCGCGCGCAGTTCGTGGTCCTCGTAGGTCGACGCATGGCTGCCCGACAGGATGATCGCCTTGGGCGCGAACGAGCGGATGAAATCGTCGCTGACGTCGTTGGGATGGATCTCGCAGTAGACGTGGGCTTCGCGCACGCGGCGCGCGATCAGCTGGGTCACCTGGGAGCCGAAGTCGAGGATGAGGACTTTGTCGTGCATGGTCAGCTTCTAGCGATGCTTGGGAATTCGATTGCGGACGGAGCGGCGGCGCTCATGCCTTGGCGGCGGCGGCCTGCGCCGGCGGCTCGGTGTTGAAGTGGCGCCAGGCGAAGGCCAGTGAGGCCAGCTGCAGCAGCGCGCACAGGTAGAACGGGGCGCCGATGCGCCAGTCGGTCTTGGGCAGCTCGGCCGCCAGCGCCATCAGGCCCAGGCCGGCGATCGGCGAGATCACCGCCATCAGGCTGTTGATCGCGGCCACCGCGCCCATGGTCTCGCCCTGCGTGCGCGCGTCGGCGGCATTGGAGATCACCCCCTGCATCGCCGGACCGGCAGCCACGCCGCAGACGTTCAGGAAGATTGCGGCCACCATCATCCAGGCCTCGGTCGAGAGGCCCCAGATCAGGTTGGTCGCGATCGAGGTCATCAGGCCGATCAGCACCAGCCGGCGCGGCCCCAACCATCTCAGCAGCGGCTGCAGCAGCACGCCCTGCACCAGCACCGCCACCAGGCCGACAACGAACAGCGACAGGCCGTTCTCCTTCGGGCCCCAGCCGAATTTGTGCTGGTTGTAGAGCACCCAGCTGGTCTGGATCACCAGTTGCGCCAGGCCCGAGCAGGCGATGACGTAGATCAGCGGCCCGACCCCGTGCAGCTTGCGCAGCCGGCCGAGCGCGGCGAACGGGTTGGCCTTGCGCCAGTCGAAGGGCCGGCGGTGCTCCGGCGCCAGCGATTCCGGCAGCACGAAGAAGCCATACAGCCAGTTCATCAGCGCCAGCGTGCCCGCGACGTAGAACGGCAGGTGCAGGTCGATCGCGCCGAGCAGGCCGCCCATCACCGGCCCCAGGATGAAACCCATGCCGAAGGCCGCGCCCAGCATCCCGAAGCGCTTGGCGCGATCGGCGGGCGGGGTGATGTCGGCGACATAGGCGTTGGCGACGGCCGCATTGGCCTGCATCGCGCCGGAGAACAGCCGCACCACGACCAGCATCCACAGCGCCTGCGCCATGGCCGTGACGAAGAAGCTCAGCGCCAGCCCGCTGAAGCCGACCAGCATCACCTTGCGACGGCCGAAGCGGTCGGAGAGCCCGCCCAGGATGGGCGAACCGAAGAAATTCGCGAGACCGAAGGCGAAGGCCACCGCCAGTTGGGCGAGCGCGTGCTGGGTCTCGTTCTGGGTGAAGGTTCCGACCAGCGGCGGCAGCACCGGGATGATCAGGCCGATCGACACCATGTCGATCAGCACCGCGATCAGGATGAACGACATGGCGGCCTTGCGGCCGCCATGCGTGGTCGAGGCCGCGACGGCGTCGGGGCCGTCGCGCTGCGCCGGGTCGGACAAGGGCGTCACTCCAGACGGTAGTTGGGCGCTTCCTTGGTGATCTGCACGTCGTGGACGTGGCTCTCACGGATGCCCGCCGAGGTGATCTCGACGAACTCGGCCTTCTCGTGCATGTCCGCGATGCTGGCGCAGCCGCAGTAGCCCATCGAGGCCCGCAGCCCGCCGCCCATCTGGTGCACGATCGCGACCATCGACCCCTTGTACGGGACGCGGCCTTCGATGCCTTCCGGCACCAGCTTGTCCGCGTTCGGGTTGGTCGTCTCGTCGTTTTCCTGGAAGTAGCGGTCCGCCGAGCCGGCCTTCATCGCGCCGATCGAGCCCATGCCGCGGTAGCTCTTGTAGCTGCGGCCCTGGTACAGGATCACTTCGCCCGGGGCTTCCTCGGTGCCGGCGAACATGCCGCCCATCATCACCGTGCTGGCGCCGGCGGCGATGGCCTTGGCGATGTCGCCCGAGTAGCGGATGCCGCCGTCCGCGATCAGCGGCACGCCGGTGCCCTTGAGCGCCGTGGCGACGAAGTCGATCGCCGCGATCTGCGGCACGCCGACGCCCGCCACGATGCGGGTGGTGCAGATCGAGCCCGGGCCGATGCCGACCTTGACCGCATCCGCGCCGGCTTCCACCAGCGCCAGCGCCGCGGCGCCGGTGGCGATGTTGCCGCCGATGACCTGCACCTGCGGGTAGTTCTTCTTGACCCAGCGCACGCGCTCGATCACGCCGCTGCTGTGGCCGTGCGCGGTATCGACGACGATCGCGTCGACGCCGGCCTTCACCAGAAGCTCGACGCGCTCCTCGGTGCCCTCGCCCACGCCGACGGCGGCACCGACGCGCAGCTTGCCGTGGTCGTCACGGGCGGCATTGGGGAAGTTGGTCTGCTTGGTGATGTCCTTGACGGTCATCAGGCCGCGCAGCTCGAAGCTGTCGTTGATGACCAGCACCCGCTCCAGCTTGTGCTTGTGCATCAGCGCCTTGCCGTCGTTGAGCGAGGCGCCCTCCCGGACGGTGATCAGGCGTTCGGCCGGGGTCATGATCTCGCTGACCGGGGCGTCCATGCGGGTCTCGAAGCGCAGGTCGCGGCCGGTGACGATGCCGACGACCTTCTTGCCCTCCAGCACCGGGAAACCGGAGATGCCGTGCTGCTCGCTGAGCTGCTTGACCTGGCGGACGGTGGTCTGGGGGGTGATCGTGATGGGGTCGCGGAGCACGCCGGACTCGTAGCGCTTGACGCGGGCCACTTCGGCCGCCTGCTGCTGCGGGGTCAGGTTCTTGTGGACGATGCCGATGCCGCCTTCCTGGGCGATGGCGATCGCCAGTCGCGCTTCGGTCACGGTGTCCATCGCGGCGGACACGAGGGGAAGATTCAGGCGGATGCCACGCGTGAACTGCGTGGCCAGACTGGTGTCGCGCGGCAACACCTGGGAGAACGCCGGCACCAGCAACACATCGTCGAAGGTGAGCGCTTTTCCGAGTAGGCGCATGAGGGAAGCTCCAGACGCAAAGGCGCATTATAGAGAAGCCCGGCAGTACACTCCACGCCCATGATGAATCCCCGACTCCCGCGACGCCCGCTGGGCGTGATGTGCGCGCTGGCGCTGATGGCGCTGACCTCGATCGCGCACGCCCAATGGAAGTGGCGCGATGCCGATGGCCGCACGCAATACAGCGACCGTCCGGGCTCGATCCGGTCCAGGCCCAGGCCGTTCACGTCGACCAGGTGGACGGGCGCCTCGATCTGCAGCTTCATCAGGTCGAGCAGGTTGGTCCCGCCGGCGATGAAGCGCGCGCCGGGCCGGGCCGCCAGCGAGCCGTCTTCACGCGAGAAGGTCGAGCGTGAGCGCAAGGCGCAGGAGGACAAGGCCCGCACCGAGGCGATGGCCGAGAACTGCCGCCAGGCGCAGAACCGCCAGCGCATGCTCGAGTCCGGCGTGCGCCTGCGCTCCGGCACGGCCGGTGGCGAATCGCAGCCGATGACCGAGCAGATGCGCCAGGACGAGATCCGCCAGATGCAGACGGTGATCACCGCGAACTGCAAGTAAGGCCCGGAACGCGTCCGGGAAACAACACCGGGCGGCAAGCCGGACGTAAGTCCGGTGACCGCCGGTAAGACGAAAGGCCGCTCACGCGGCCTTTTTTGCTGCGCGCCTCCCGACGCTCCTTGGCACTCCTTGGCGCTTCTCCGCGCTCCGTCAGGCCTTGCGGCCCAGCGGTCGATGCCGCGTCACGATGCGGCTGCCCGCCGCTTGATAGCGCTGACGGCGCGCCTCCTTCGGGTCAACGGTCAGCGGGCGGTAGACCTCGATGCGGTCGCGCTCGCGCAGCGGCGTGTCCAGCGGCACGGTCCGGCCCCAGATGCCGGCCGTCAACGCCTCGATCCGGTCCGGCTCGAACCACCGGCTGCCCAGCAAGGCATCCCGTAGCGTGCTGCCCGCGGGCAGGCGAAGCTGCTGTTCGCGGAGCTCCCCGCGAACGGGACTCCAGAAGAGGTCGACCGACAGTTCAGCGGGGTCCATGGACCTGCTCGGCGCGCTTCACGAAGCTGTCGACGAAGGTGTTGGCGATGCGATCGAACACCGGGCTGACGACCGCCTCGAGCGCGAAGCTCGAGAATGCGTAGCGCAGTTCGAACTCGACCTTGCAGGCCTTGGGCTCGCTGCCCGGCGGCGTGCCGGGGCGGTTCAGCGGCAGGAAGCGCCAGTCGCCGTCGAGTTTGGAGAACGGCCCGTCGACCAGTTCCATGCGCACGCGCTGGTCGGTCCCGTGCGTGTTGCGGGTGGTGAAGGCGTGGCGCAGGCCGGCATAGTGCAGCGACAGCCGGGCGGTCATGCCGTGGTCGTCACGCTCGAGGATGTCGGCCGCCGAGCACCACGGCAGGAACTCCGGATAGCGCTCGACCTGGGTCACCAGCTCGTACATCTCGCGCGGCGAGTACCAAAGGAGGACTGTCTTCCGGACGTGCTTCATGGCGGTTCTTAGAATGGCGGGATTGTAGGCGGCCCGATCGCCCCCATCTGGCCGCCATCCGGCTGTCACGCCCGCCGTGCGCCGCACGAGAAGAACACCCCCGCCTATGTCCATCGCAGAAAACCGCCGCGCCCGATTCGAGTACCACATCGAGGAGCAGTACGAGGCCGGCATCGTCCTGGAAGGCTGGGAAGTCAAGGCGATCCGCGCCGGCCAGGTCCAATTGCCGGACGGCTACGTCCTCATCCGCGAGGGCGAGCTTTTCCTGATCGGCTGCCGCATCAATCCGCTGCGCACCGCCTCCACCCATGTGCATCCGCAGGCCGACCGGACCAAGAAGCTGCTGATGAGCCGGGCCGACATCCGCCGGCTGATCGGCAAGGTCGAGCAGCGCGGCTTCACGCTGATTCCGCTGGACCTGCACTACAAGAACGGCCGCGTGAAGGCGCAGATCGCGCTGGCCAAGGGCAAGGCCCAGCACGACAAGCGCGAGACCGAGAAGAAGCGCGACTGGGAGCGCGAGAAGGGCCGCCTGATGCGCCACAAGGTGTCGGGCCCGGCCAAGGACTGAGCGGCTGCGGCCCTGGCCGCTCCGTCGTCCCGGGTCCGTCGCTTCTTCGGCGGCTCGGCCGCCCTGCCCTTCAGCCGTTCAACCCTTCAGCACCTCGAACGCCTGCGCCAGGTCGGCACGCAGATCCTCCACGTCCTCCAGCCCGATGGCAAAGCGCACCAGCGTGCCGCCCTCCTGCTCCGTCCACGGCAGCCCGAGCGAGCGGCTCCGGCTCAGGTCGTAGGGCACCGCCAGGCTCATCGGCCCGGCCCAGGAATAACCGATCCCGAAGCAGCGCAGCGCGTCGACGAAGGCGTCGACGCGCCGTGCGTCGTAGTCCGGCCGGAACACCGCCGAGAACAGGCAGCCCGCCGCATCGGGGCTCACCTGTCGCCAGTGCGCATGACCCGGCGAATCAGGCAGCGCCGGATGCAGCACGCGCGCGATCTCCGGCCGCGCAGCCATCCACCGGGCCAGGTCGCGAGTCGCGGCGTCCTGCGCGCGGTAGCGCAGCACGACGCTCGGCAGGCCGCGCAGCACCGCCTCGACATCGTTCTGCCCGACGCCATGGCCGAGGTACTCGTGCATCGCCACCAGTTGCCGATGCAGCGCCGCGTCCCGCGTGCAGACGGCGCCCATCAGCAGGTCCGCGCCGCCGGACGGGAACTTGGTCAGCGCCTGCATGCTGAGGTCGGCGCCGAGGCCCGGCGCCACCTCGAACGCATTGAAGGCAAGCCCCGCGCCCCAGGTGTTGTCGAGCGCGGTCAGCACGCCGCGGGCACGGCAGGCGCTCAACAGGCCGATGAGATCGGGGAACTCCAGCGTGATCGACCCGGCGGCCTCCAGCCACACCAGCTTCGTGCGGGGCGACAGCATCGCCTCGAACGCGGGCACATCCAGCGGATCGTAGAAGCGGTGCGTGATGCCGAGCCGCGTCAGCAAGCCGGTGGTGATGTGCCGGTTCTGGCCATAGACGTTGTCCGGCACCAGCACCTCGTCGCCGGGCTGGAGGAAGGCCAGGCTGGTCAGCGTGATCGCGGCCAGGCCGCTGGGCGTCAGCACGCAATGCTGCGCGTGCTCCAGCGTCGCGATGCGCGCGGCCAGCGTGTAGGTGGTGGGCGTGCCCGGCAGGCCGTAGCGGTAGCTGATGCCGTCCTGCGCGCGCGGCCGGTGCAGTTCGGCGGTGTCCTTGAAGAGCACCGTCGAGGCCTTGGCCACGGGCACCGCGACGGCGTCCCAGCCGTCTGGCGCGCGGAACGGGTGGTGGATCTGCTCGGTGGACGGGCCGCGTTTGCTCACGAAGTCTCCTGGCGCTGGGAACGGGACGGCCATTCTGCGGCAGCCGCGACAGCCGTGCGCCCGCAATGAAAACGCGGCACGAGGCCGGCGTGGCGGGTGAGCGGCGGAGGCGCCCGGGATGCGCGGGCCCGGCGGGCGCGTCGCCGATCAGATCGGCAGCGCGATCAGGTCGTGCCCCTCGGCGCCGACGATGCGGGCGCGGGTGAACTCGCCCACGCGGAGCTGCTTGCTGGCCTTCTCCGGCGGCAGCAGGCGGACGGTGCCGTCGATCTCGGGCGCATCGGCATACGAGCGGCCGACGCCGCCCTTGCGGCCCAGCGCCGGCGCCGAGTCCACCAGCACCTGCATCGTCGCGCCGATGCGGCGCTGCAGCTTGGCGATGGACACCTCCTCGGCCACCGCCATGAAGCGGGCGCGGCGCTCCTCGCGGACTTCGTCGGGCAGCGCGCCTTCCAGCGCGTTGGCCGGCGCGCCCTCGATCGGCGAGTAGGCGAAGCAGCCGGCGCGGTCGATCTGCGCTTCGCGCATGAAGTCCAGCAGGTACTGGAACTCGGCTTCGGTCTCGCCGGGGAAGCCGGCGATGAAGGTGGAACGGATCACCAGTTCGGGACAGATCTCGCGCCAGCGCTGGATGCGCTCGAGGTTCTTCTCACCGTTGGCCGGGCGCTTCATGCGCTTGAGCACATCCGGATGCGCGTGCTGGAACGGGACGTCGAGATACGGGAGGATGAGGCCCTCGGCCATCATCGGCAGCACCTCGTCGACATGCGGATACGGATAGACGTAGTGCAGGCGCACCCAGGCGCCGTAGGGCTTGGCGATCTCGCCGAGCTGGGCGACGAGGTCGAACATGCGGGTCTTGACCGGCTTGCCGTCCCAGAAGCCGGTGCGGTATTTGATGTCGACGCCGTAGGCGCTGGTGTCCTGGCTGATGACCAGCAGTTCCTTGACGCCGGACTCGAACAGCGCCTTGGCCTCGGCGAGCACGTCGCCGATGGGGCGCGAGACCAGGTCGCCGCGCATGCTCGGGATGATGCAGAAGCTGCAGCGGTGGTTGCAGCCCTCGGAGATCTTCAGGTAGGCGTAATGCTTGGGCGTGAGCTTGATGCCGGCCACGCCGCGGGCCTCGGGGACGAGGTCGATGAAGGGGTCGTGCGGCTTGGGGACGTGGGTGTGGACGGCGTCCATCACTTCCTGCGTCGCATGCGGGCCGGTGACGGCGAGGACGCTGGGATGCACCTCGCGGACCATGTTGTCGGAGCTCGCGCCGGCCTTGGCGCCGAGGCAGCCGGTGACGATGACCTTGCCGTTCTCGGCCAGCGCCTCGCCGATCGTGTCCAGCGACTCCTTCACGGCGTCGTCGATGAAGCCGCAGGTATTGACGATGACGAGGTCAGCGCCGGCGAAGGTCTTGGAGGTCTCGTAACCCTCGGCGCGCAGCTGCGTGAGGATCAGTTCGGAATCGGTGAGCGCCTTGGGGCAGCCCAGGGAGACGAAGCCGATCTTCGGAGCGGCAGCCTTCTTGTCGGCGGGGATGTCGTAAGTCGTTGATTCCATTTGAATTCCGCCGGAGGGCCTGGCTGGGAGCTGGGGCGGCATTGTAGAGGAAGCGCCCGCCTCCGGCCTTCCGACCGGCATCTCCCAGCCGCTGCGCCTCGAATTGGTCACGCGCCGCGAGGGCGCATCCCGGAGTCGGTCCGTTCAGAAGCGTGGCCACCGCGAAGTCGCGCTGCCCTTCAGCCCTTTGCTTGCACCCTGGGCACGGCGGAAGTCGCCAGAGACCGATTGGCCGCCGGCCGCGCGGCGCGCCGACCAAGAACCTTCGCCCTGATCGCGGGGCCATCGCCATCCGGGCGCACCTGGCCGCGAGCCGTCGCCAGATCCGAAATCAACACCTTGTACATGCCGGTCAGCGGGGCGAAGAAATCGATGGCGGATTCTTTGGCGATCCGGCTGAAGTTCAGCTTCAACGTCATCAGTGGCCTTTCAACTTTTCCCACATCGAACGGAACACGTAGACACCCAACAGGATCAGGTCGACCGCGAACAACGCCTCGGACGCCCAGATGAAGCCGGTGCCGACGAAAGATGTTACGCCGATCCACGGCAGCACTTGGTGACCGATCAGGTCGAACGCCACGGCTACGAGCGCGATCACGCTGAAGTAGCCCGTGACATAGAGCAGGTGCACGACGGAGTCCTTGAACGACTCCCAATGTGTCCTCGATGTCTGCACTCCGACTGCTCCCACCGTGCGAAGCCAAGGATGTTAGGTGGGGTCCCGAGACCCGCGCCCCACCTCCACTTGCACGCCACAGTCCGCGAGTCTCAGGATTCGGTACTCCCGTGCCGCCCCTAGGTCAGCACAGCGCCGCGACGCAAAGATGCATCCCTCACATTCCGAAAGGAGGCATGCCACTTGCTGCCAACATCGATCGGAATGGAGGCCACCCATGCACCTCGAAGGCTCCTGTCACTGCGGCCGCGTCCGCTTCTCGGTCGAATCGACCGAGCCCTGCCCCTACCTGCGCTGCTATTGCTCGATCTGCCGCAAGACCGCCGGCACCGGCGGCTACGCGATCAACATCGGCGCCGACCACCGGACCTTCAAGCTCATCAAGGGCAAGCGCGAGCTGCGGGTCTACCGCGCGGTGATCGACGGCAAGGAAAGCTCCGGCCAGCGCCACTTCTGCGGCCGCTGCGGCACCGCGCTCTGGATGTACGACGACAACTGGCCCGACCTGATCCACCCGCATGCCAGCGCCATCGACACGCCGCTGCCCACGCCGCCGGAGAACGTGCATGGCCTGCTCGACTCGAAGGCCGCCTGGGTGGAGGTCGAGGGCCGGCCGGGCGACCAGCGCTTCGACCATTTCCCCGACGAATCACTCGCCGACTGGCATCGGCGGCACGGGCTGTAGCGCCGCCGAGACCGTCGCGGCCGCCGCCGATCGTGCCCTACTTCTTGGGGGGCTGCGGGGGGAAGCCCGGCATGCCGGGGAAGATGTTGCCAGCGCTCTGGAACTGCTCCTGCATCTGCAGGAACAGGTTCTTGGACTGTTCCAGGTAGTTGCCCATCAGGCCCTGCATCATCGGCGCCTGGCCGCTCATGAACTGCGACCACAGCTGCGGGTCGAAGCCCGCGCCCTTGCTCTGCTCGGCAAAGCGCGCCTGCATCTCGCCGAAGGCCTGCAGGTTCTTCTCGAGGTAGGCGCCCATCAGGCCCTGCATCGCATGGCCGTAGAAGCGGATGATCTGCGCCAGCAGCGGCGTCGAGAACATCGGCATCCCGCCCATCTCCTCCTCCAGGATGATCTGCAGCAGGATGGAGCGCGTCAGCTCCTCGCCCGACTTGGCGTCGCGGACCTCGAAGACCTCGCCCTCGAGCACCATCTTCTTGACGTCCGCCAAGGTGATGTAGCTGCTGGTCTGGGTGTCGTAGAGCCGCCGGTTGGGGTACTTCTTCAGCACCCGCGGCCCCTTGGGTTGCGTGGGGTCCTCGCCGCCGGTTGCCGTCTTGCCGCGTCGGGCCGTCGCCATGCTGTCTCCTCTGAGGGTCTGCGGCCCATTCTAGGAGGGGCCCGGCAAGCCCCCCGCCGGGTGCTTTCCCTTGCTGTGCGGGGGACGCATCGGCCCGACGAGGGGCGCTTGACGATCAGTCGGGCTTGACGTTGCCGTCCTTGATCACCTTGGCCCACCGGGCCTGCTCGGCCTTCTGGAACTCGGTGAACTGGGCCGGGCTGTTGGGCGCGTACTCCAGGCCGAGCGATTCCATCTTGGCCTTCACCTCGGGCTGAGCGACGATCTTCTGCACCTCGGCATTGAGCTTGGCGACGATCGCCGGCGGCGTGCCCGCCGGCAGGTACAACGCCTGCCAGCTCGACACGTCGAAGCCGGGCACGCCGGACTCGGCCAGCGTCGGCACGTCGGGCAGCTGCGCGCTGCGCTTGGCCGAGGTCACCGCCACCGCCTTGACCTTGCCCGCCTTGATCTGCGGCAGCGCCACGGTCACGGTCTCGAAGCTCATCGGCACCTGGCCGCCCATGACGTCCTGGATCGCCGGCGCACTCCCCTTGTAGGGAACATGCGTCAGGTCGGCGCCCGTCATCAGGCGGAACACCTCACCCGACAAGTGCTGCGAGGTGCCCTGCCCCGCCGAGGCGAAGGTGATGTCGCCCGGCTTGGCCTTGGCGGCGGCGACGATGTCCTTGACCGTCCGAGCCTGCGCGCCCGGGCCGATCAGCAGCACGTTGGAGATCTTGCCCAGCAGGATCACCGGCGCGAAGTCGCGATCGGCCTTGTAGGGCATCTTGGGCATCAGCGCCGGGTTGATCGCATGCGTGGCGATCGTGCCCAGCAGCACGGTGTAGCCGTCAGGCGCCGCCTTGGCCACGCTGTCCGCGCCCAGCACGCCGCCCGCGCCGGCCTTGTTGTCCACGACGACCGTCTGCTTGAGCGCCACCTGCAGCCGCGCGGCGATCTCCCGCGCCAGCACGTCGGAGGTGCCGCCGGGCGCGAACGGCACGATCAGCTTGACCGGTTGCGTCGGCCAGTTCGTGGCGTCGGCGGCGAGCGCCGGGGTCATCGTGATCGTCGCACCGAGCGCCATCGCCGCCGCGGCGCCCAGGAGCCGCACGCGGCTGCGCTTCACCAGAGTCATCTCGCTTGTCTCCATCCATGACGGCACGGGCCTCGCCGACCTCGGATTGGTACCGATACCATCTTCTTGATGGCGACGATGGTATCGGTACCGTCACGAACGTCAAGGTCGCGTTCATGAGGGATTTCACCGGGTCGGACGCCTGCGCGGCGCCCGCGGATCAGGCGCTGGCGCGCTGGACCAGCTCGAAGCCGATGTCGATCGCGCGGCGCTCGACCGGGCCGTCGGCGCGATCGAGGATGAAGCGCGCCGCCTGCCGCCCGATGGCGAAACCATCGATGCGCACCGTGGTCAGCGCGGGCTCGAGGTCCCGGGCCAGCGCGAGGTCGCCGAAGCCGACGATGGCCAGATCCTGCGGCACGCGCAGCCCGCGGGCCTGCGCCTCGATGAGCACGCCCAGCGCCAGCGAATCGGAGCTGCAGAACACCGCGTCGATGCCGTCGGGATGCGCCAGCAATTCGGCCAGGCCGCGGCGACCGCTGCCCAGCGTGGTCGGCGTGGCGACGGTAGCGACCGGCACGTCGGCGACGCCCAGCGCCCTCGCCTGCTCCTGGAAGGCGCGGAAACGGCGCATCGCGCGTTCGTCGCTGCCGGCCACGCCGCCAGCCGGCGGTAGCCGCGCTCGTGCAGGTAGGTGGCCACCTTGCGGCCGACCTCCACATGGGAGAAGCCCACCAGCATGTCGATCGGATCGTCACTCTGGTCCCAGGTCTCGACCACCGGCACGCCGGCGGCGCGCAGCCGGGTGCGCGCCTGCTCCGAATGGCTGGTGCCGGTGAGCACCAGGCCATCGGGCCGGCGGCCGATCATCGCGTCCAGCCAGGCGTCCTCGCGGGCGTTGTCGTAGCCGGTCTGGCCGAGCAGCACCTGGTAGCCAGCCTCGAACAGCGCCTCGGTCAGGCTCTGCACGGTGTCGAGGAAGACCGGGCCGGCGATCGTGGGGACCGCGACGCCGACCATGCGGCTCTTCATCGACGACAGCGCGCCCGCGAGCAGGTTGGGCACGTAGCCGGTCTGGCGGACCGCCTCGGTGACGCGTCCCAGCACCTCGGGCGAGACCTGGGACGGCGTGTTGAGCGCGCGGGACGCGGTGATCGGGGCCACGCCCGCCAGTTGCGCGACGTCGCGCAGCGTGACGGCACCACTGCCCTTGCGACGACGGGGACGGGGGAAGCGCTCGGTCTCTGCCATATGGGCGCCGATCATAGGGGCGCGCCGGCGCCTCAGAAGTACTTCACCCAGGCCCGGCGGGTGCGTCGCTTGTAGGCCGCGAAGGCCTTCACCGGCGGGTACAGCAGCGGGATCAGCGCCAGCCAGATCAGCCAGATCAGCGCGAACCAGCCCTCGTCGACGCCCAGCCGCGTGCCCTGGTTGGGACCGAGCAGCGCCAGCGCCACGCGGTACCCGATCAGCAGCAGGTACAGGTGGAGCAGGTAATAGAACATCGGCGCGCCGCCGAAGACCGCGCACACCCGCGTGAAGGCGCCGCGCGCGCGTTCGAGCACGGCCAGCAGCGCCAGTCCGATCCCCAGAGTCAGCAGCAGGAAGTCCAGCGACGGCGGGTACTTCGTGAAGTTGAGCCACGACATCGCCGTCTCCAGCGCCGAAGCGCCGCGGACCCACGGGGCGTTCTCGCCGTAGAGGTTGAAACCGCGCAGCACGGCCAGCAGCGACAGCAGGCCGCCGAGCGAATGCCC
>NZ_VOSR01000549.1:0-4290 GCF_007997345.1 Mitsuaria sp. TWR114 | reverse complement strand
CCGCCAGCGCCTGGCCGGCGCCCGGCATGAAGCGCAGCTGCGCCGGGTCGACGTTGTAGGGCACGTTCTCGATCAGCGTGCCGTCCTTGTCGATGAACAGGCAGGGGCGCAGCGCGCCGGCGGGCAGGCGCTCGCCGGGCGCCGCGCTCAGGTCCAGGTCCTGCACCGGCAGCATGCTGATGGGGTCGGGCGGCGTGGTCACGGCCAGGAGGTCTCTTGGGTGGGCAGGACGGTGAGTTCCGGGATCACCGTGCCCTCGGGCTGCTGCAGCACCCAGCGCACCGCGCGCGCGACGTTCATCGGGTCCTGCAGCTTGCTCTCGTCGATGCCGGGGAAGCGGTCCAGCAGGAAGGGCGTGCGCATGCCGCCGGCGACGATGGCGGAGACCCGCACCTGCTTGTCCCGCAGCTCGGCGTGCAGCGCATGCGACAGGCCCAGCAGGCCCCACTTGGTCGCGTGGTAGGCGCTGGCATTGGGCCAGGCGCGCTTGGAGGCGGTCGAGGCGATGTTGACGATGTGGCCGCCGCGCGGCTGCGTCAGCATCCGCGCCGAGGCGTACTTGGTCATCAGCAGCGGGCCCGAGAGGTTGGTGTTGAGCACGCGCTGCCAGTCCTCGACGGCCAGTTCCGACAGCGGCGCGGTGACGTCCACCGCGGCGTTGTTGATCAGCACGTCCAGCCGGCCGAAGTCGCGCACCGCGCTGGCCACGACCTCCTCGCACTGGCGCGGGTCGGAGACGTCCAGCGCGACGGGCACCGCCTCGATGTCGCGCTCGGCCAGCAGCGCGGCGCGGTCGCGGGCGCGGCCCAGGTCGATGTCGGCGATCAGCACGCGCATGCCGGCTTCGCCCAGCGTCTGCGCGATCGCGGCGCCCAGGCCGCGGCTGCCACCGGTGATCAGCGCGACCTGGCCGTGCAGGCTGGCGGCGTCCGCGGCGGGCGTGGTGGAGGGGACGGTGGCCGGCGCGGTGGACGCGGCCGTCGAGGGACTGTCGATCATGGGGAACTCCGGCGGAGGGTGGGTGAAATCGGACAGGGAGAACGGGTAAGGGGAACGGGCAGGGGCGCGGCGCGTCAGCGCGCCGCTTCGGCGGCGATCCAGGCGCGGGCGCGCAGCTGGACCGCGGCCATCATCGAGAAGCACTCGTCCCAGATCGGGAAGGCGCCGCTGGCGGCGACCACCAGGCCGTCCAGCCAGACGCCGCCCCACAGCACCGCGTCGTCGGTGCTCAGGCGGTGCGGCTCCAGCAGCTGCAGCCGCCGGCTGTCCATCCGGTGGCGCCAGGACAGCAGCGCCTTGCGGCGGGCGTAGTCGGCGTAGTCCACGTCCCAGCGGGCGCGGTCGCCGATCGAGTGCTCCAGCAGCAAGCGCGGCTCGGAGGCGCCGTCGCCGCAGGGCACCGAAGGATCGAGCACGACCAGGTGCAGGACGCCGAGGCCGCTGACCTCCGGCGAGGCCAGTTGGGCGGCGATCGCCGGCGTGATCGCGTCGAGCGCGGCCTGGGCAAGGTCGGGAGTCAGGAAGCGGCTGCTCATCGGGGTGTCCGGTGGGGGAAGGAAAAGTCGGACCTTCGTTCAGCAAGGCGCATACCCGCGCCGCGCGTGCCCGGCATGCTGGGCATCACGCTTGCCATCGAGAGATTCCGGCGCGCCGTGTGGCGCGTCATCCCAGCACATCCACAGCCAGGAGAATCCCCATGCCTTCTTCCACGACCGCGGCCTCGAGCCGGAAAACCACCGCGCGGCGCGCCACCACGGCCCGGACGAAGACGCCCGACGCCATCGCCCTGCTGCGCGCCGACCACAAGGAGGTCAGCGAGCTCTTCGAGCAGTTCGAGAAGTCGCGCTCGGCCGCCAAGAAGCAGCAGCTCGTCGCCCAGATCTGCACGGCCCTGACGGTGCATGCGCAGATCGAGGAGGAGATCTTCTATCCCGAGGTGCAGGCCGCGCTGAAGGACAAGGAGCTGGTCCCCGAGGCCCGCGTCGAGCACCAGAGCATCAAGGACCTGATCGCGGCGGTGCAGGGCGTCGAGCCCGATGGCGAGGACTACGACGCCAAGGTCAAGGTCATGAGCGAGTGGGTCAAGCACCACGTCAAGGAGGAACAGAACGAGATGTTCCCCAAGGCGAAGAAAGCCGGGCTGGACCTGGCCGAGCTCGGCGAGCGGCTGCAGCAGCGCAAGGACGAGTTGATGGCCGAGCAGCAGACGCACTGAACGTCCGCGGCGGGCCCGGGGCGGGCCCGCTTCGCGGTGGCCGGCAGCTCACTTCTTCTGGACGATGCTGATGCTGCCGTCGCTCTCCAGGATGGCGATCTTGACGTCGGCGAGCGAGCAGTCCGCTTCGCGCAGCGCCTTCTCGACATCCAGGTCGCTGAGCCGGTGCCGACGGATCACCTCGGGAAACCACTGGCCATCGCGGCCGATCAGCACCGGCGATCCCTCCAGCAGCCGCTCGACACGCCGGCTGCGCGAGCCGAAGAAGCCCATCAGGCCGTTCATCACGATCAGCGCGCCAGCCACGATCCAGGCGCCGGTCACCGATTCCTCGCCGCCGCTCAGGCCATTGCTGACGGCCTCGCTCAGCAGCATGACCACCAGCAGGTCGAACGGTGTGAACTGGCCCACGGTGCGCTTGCCGGAGAGCCGCACCATGATCAGCAGCGCGAAGTAGATCAGCGCGGCGCGCGCCAGCAGTTCCCAGGGACTGACTTGCAGGTCGAACATCGAATCCATCGCTCCGAAGCGCCTTTCGGCGACACCTCGTCGAGGCAAAGGCGGTGCCTGCAACACCGCCGGGCGGCGGGGACGCGCTTCCTTGCCGTCAACGCGTCGGCAGCGAATGCCGACCCGCATCGCGGCGTGCTGATCGGAGGCGCCGCTGGCCTGGAAGAAGCCCGCTCGCGGCGGGCCCTGCGGTTGCCGGATTCGGTGCAAACCCCGCTGTCATCGATGAAGAAAGGCTTCCCATGCTTGCCCTGACCTACCACGGCGCCCATGACGTGCGCGTCGAGACGGTGCCCGATCCGGTGCTCGCCGCCGACGACGACATCCTGCTGCGTGTCACCGCGACGGCGATCTGCGGGTCCGACCTGCACATCTACCGCGGCAAGATCCCCGACATGAAGGACGGGGACATCCTCGGCCACGAGTTCATGGGCGTGGTGGAGGAGGTCGGCCGCGGCGTGACGAAGCTGCGGCGCGGCGACCGGGTGGTCGTGCCCTTCACCATCTCCTGCGGCGACTGCTTCTTCTGCGGCCGCAAGCTGTTCGCTGCCTGCGAGAACACCAATCCCGGCCGCGGCGCGATCCTGAACAAGAAGGACATCCGCGCCGGCGCGGGCCTGTTCGGCTACAGCCACCTGTACGGCGGGTATCCCGGCGGCCAGGCGCAGTACGTGCGGGTGCCCAAGGCCGACGTCGGCCCGCTGGTGATCCCGGACACGCAGCTGAGCGACGAGCAGGTGCTCTTCCTGTCCGACATCCTGCCCACCGGCTACCAGGCGGCGCTGAACGCGCAGGTGACGGCGGGCTCGACGATCGCGATCTTCGGCGCCGGGCCGGTCGGCATGATGGCGGCGGCCAGCGCGCGGCTGCTCGGCGCCGAGCGCATCTTCATGGTGGACCACCATCCCTACCGGCTGGCCTTCGCCAAGGAGACCTACGGCGTGCTGCCGATCGACTTCGACCAGATCGACGATCCGGCGGCTTTCATCATCGAGCAGACCGACCACCGCGGCGTCGACGCGTCGATCGACGCCGTCGGCTTCGAGGCCAAGGGCAGCACGGTGGAGACGGTGCTGTCGACGCTCAAGCTCGAGGGCTCCAGCGGCACCTCGCTGCGCTGGGCGATCGCGGCGACGCGCCGCGGCGGCATCGTCAGCGTGCCTGGCGTCTATGCCGGGTTCATCCACGGCTTCCTGTTCGGCGACGCCTTCGAGAAGGGGCTGAGCTTCACCAGCGGCCAGACGCATGCGCAGCGCTTCATGCCCGAGCTGCTGCGCCACATCGAGCGCGGCGAGCTCAAGCCCGACCTGATCGTCAGCCACCGGATGCCGCTGGTCGAGGCGGCGCGCGGTTACGAGATCTTCAACAAGAAGGAAGAGGACTGCCGCAAGGTGGTGCTGACGCCGTTCGGGCTCAGCTGAGCCGTCTTCCGATCCATGTTTCCAAGGAGTCCACGATGAACGACACCTCCGGACGGCCGCTGGCCGTCGTGACCGGCGCGTCCAGCGGCATCGGCCGCGAGCTCGCGCTCGAATGCGCCCGCCATGGCTACGACCTGCTGATCG